>CALYRP010000068.1 GCA_945483255.1 uncultured Pseudomonadota bacterium | reverse complement strand
ACTGCAAATGCATTTTGTGACACAAACACAACACTTAACGCAAAAATTGCGCCACAGAAAAGACGTGAAAATCTGCGGAAAACCGCCATTTGCAGAATACCTTCCTTTTTTATTATTTATCATAGAAAAAATTTCATTATCAAGGCAAGTGAAAAATAGGGCATTTAGATATAAACCATATAAATTCGTTGAATTTGTATTTTTCGATGATATTATTATCAAATCAGGTGCGAAAAAGCATAGCTTTGTCGTCTTTGATCACGGCAAAGAGGAAAGTCCGGACTGCGTTGGGACAACATAGTGGCTAATGACCACACGGGGCAACCCGATGATTAGAGCAGCAGAGACGAGCGTATTAAATTACGGTGAAACGGGCAATCTCTATGTGCAGCAACCTCAAACAGGATTCCAAGACTGTCCCTGTCGCTAGCGGAATCGGGTAGAGGGCTTGACATTTTGCGGTAACGCAATTTGCAGATTAATTATGCTTGCAACCTTTGGTTTGTGAAAACTGACCTTTGGCTGTTACAGAATCCGGCTTAATGAACACCTGGTAATAAAATAATCGCCGTTGCGGCGATTTTTTTATTACAGAAATCAAAAAGGATTCCGCCACAACGGGGAAGGGGGACCACGAAGTGGTGGCGGGGCTATTCTGGTTTACCCATTCATACGAACGGATGGAACATAACCCCCTCCCGGCTTCGCCGGCACTCCCCCATTCTGGGGGAGAACATACCCCCCCGCCGGCGGAGGGGAATTTATAAATTACATAACCTTACCAGATGTGGGATAAAATGTAACCGATGTATCACGCCATTTTTCATATTCGTTGCGTGGCAACATCGAAAATGGCGAACATGTTTTTATTGCAGATTTTGCCGTATCCAAAACATATGCAAAATCAGGGTCGCTTTCCGCACGCGATTCTGATTCAAACCATAATCTGTCAACTACACCTGTGGGTAAAAATTTTATATGCGCGGTAAGCCGAATGTCTTCAATCCCCGGATGGGTCGTATCAATGTTCCAACAACGCGTTAATGCAACACGTAATGCATCGATAACAGACACCGTCATTGTTCTGTCAATCGACAAGACTTCGCGGTTCACACGAACAACCGTTTTTTTACGTGGCACAGGTTTTTCTTCAACCTTTTTTTCGTCTTTTTTCTTGGTATTTTCTTTTTTTGAATCTTTACTTTCATTTTCAACCATAGTTGGTTGTTTCAAGTCGATTTTTTCAATTTCTGTATTTTTCTTGTTTTCGGTCTTTTTATCGATTTTTGCATCCTTTTGTGGCTGTGCAGAATTAGTATTATAAAGCTTGGTTTCATCCCCGCTTATTTTTACATTTTTTAAGTCAATTTCTGTAATTTGAATACGGTTTGGTGTTACCAATTTTGCACGTTCAACAACAACCGAAAAAGATATCATCATTATCGCAACTAAAACAAGATGCCCAAACACAGACATCAAAAAATTTTCACTTTGAAATTGCGTATCTTTGTTCATCATTTGTTATCAATTTGTGTTCGTAATCCCACGCGCTGAAAACCAACATCTTTTAATTTACCCATCATCGACATTACAGCACCATAATCAGCATGCGTATCGCCACTTAAAGTAATTGCCAAATTTGGATTTTCACCACGCATAGCAATCGCGCGTTTCACAATTTCATCCCTTGGCAATTTTTGTTCCAACAAATAATAATTACCGTTTGCATCCACACTGATTTGTATTGCATGATCGTTGCCAGTCATCGCCGAAGTTCCCGCACGCGGTAATTCAATATCTATACCAGTTGTCATCATTGGGGTTGTCACCATAAACACCGCCAACAATGTTGTCATAATATCTATCATTGGTGTCAACGACATATTTGCATCACCAACACCCGAACGTCTTCTGGACATTTTTATTTCCGTTTTTATTTATGTTTCATTTCTTTGACTTGTTCATCCAAAACATCATACAAATCGTCTGATTTTTTGGAAAACACATTATATGCAATCGCCGCAGGCACAGCCGCAATCAATCCCAACGCAGTAGTTCCCAACGCAACCGCCAACCCCGGTGCAATAACACCGATACTGACCGATTGGTTAACACCGATTGATGCAAAAGAATCCATAACACCCCATACGGTTCCAAACAAACCGATAAATGGTGCAACATAAGAAACCATCGACAAAAACCATAAATTTTTATCAAAAGGTCTTATCAACTTATCAACGATTATTTCTAAATTATCGCCATGTTTTACAGATACTGGATTTTTCTTTTGCGCCATCCAAAGACGAATTTTTTCAATAATAATCGCCCATGACATAATACTGGCCCCGACCAATATTAATGACACAAACAAAGTCATTAAATCACGACCCGTAAATAACGATAACAACGAAAAACTGTTTTCCATTTTCCTTTCCTTTTTTATTTTTATAAATTATTTAAAAGCTTTTAAAATAGATTCTGGTATTGCCTTTGGCCGCATATCAGAACCCAAATAAGCGATTGTTATGTTTATTATAGCATAAATTTCTTCGCCTTTCACGAACTTTTGTTCAATTGTCATTGATGCAGCGCCAATTTTTGTTGGTTGCGTTTGAACAACAAATTCATCGTTTAATAATAACGGACGCATATATTTGATATTTAATTCACGAACAACAAAACCCGTATCGCCATCAGGAATTTTTACACCACGCGACCAATTGGAACGCGCACGTTCTGCAATTTCAACATAACGACCATGATACATTATTCCTTCGGCATCGGTGTCAGCATATGCAACTGCAAAATTAAATATATGTGTTTTTTCCATAATAAAATCCTGTTAAAAATTATTTTTCAAACCCAAGGTGTTTATAGCCCGCTTCGGTTACAACACGACCGCGTGGCGTGCGTTGAATAAAACCAAGTTGCATCAAATATGGTTCGATAACATCTTCGATTGTATCAGACGGTTCCGACAGTGCAGCCGCCAAATTATCAACACCAACCGGTCCGCCGGCATAATTTTTAATAATCGCACCAATATATTCACGATCAATTTCATCCAAACCTTTTTCATCAATATGTAATTGATAAAGGGTTGTTTTTATTGTATCGCCATCAATATAATCTTTGCCAGCCGCCGCTGCGAAATCACGCGCACGCTTTAAAAGTCTGTTTGCAATACGTGGTGTCCCACGCGAAGATGCCGCCAACAATGTCGCGCCATGTATATCAATATTTGTTCCCAATATCGTTGCAGAACGCATAATTATCTTTGCCAAATCGTCAACCGAATAAAAAGACAATCTTAAATCAATGCCAAAACGGTCACGCAACGGATTAGAAAGCAAACCTGTCCGCGTTGTCGCGCCAACTAATGTAAATGGTGGCAAATCAATACGCACAGATTTAGCCGTCGGTCCTTCGCCCAACATGATATCCAATTTATAATCTTCCATTGCAGAATAAAGAACTTCTTCAATCGCAGTTGGCAAACGATGTATTTCATCAATAAACAACACATCCATAGGTTCCAGCGCAGTTAATATTGCCGCCAAATCGCCTTGTTTAGTAAGCATTGGTGCAGATGTTGCACGAAAATTCGTTCCTAATTCATTAGCGATAATATGAGCCAATGTTGTTTTCCCCAATCCCGGAGGCCCATAAAGCAAAACATGATCCATTGCATCACCACGACCACGCGCCGCAGACACAAAGACGGATAAATTTTGTTTTAACACTTCATGTCCAATAAAATCATCCAATGTCTTCGGACGAATGGTATTTGCCATTTCATCTGGAATATTTGGATCTAAAAATCTTTTATTTTCATTAATCATAATTACAACAACTTGTTATCAGAATTTTCACGACCAACATACGCCTTTAAATCGTTATACATTTGACGCAAATCTGGTGCCGCAGAATAATTCGCATCTGCGTTTTTAACACGGATTGTTTCAAGGTCTATTTGGGCTTGCTTTTTCAAAATTTGTGTTAAATGCACCCCAAAAGCGTTTGCTTCGTCGCCTTCATTCATTCCTTGCAACAACAAACCGCGGTTAGGGCGAGGTGATAAAAACCCAAAATCAGATACAGATGGATCTGGTGACACCAAAGCAAAACCAGAAACTTCCGGGCGACGCATCATGGCCTGCAACACGTACCACGCGCCCAGTTGATGTCCCGCCAACCATATTTTATCACTGTCTTCGTTTTTATTTTGAATCCAATCAATCACTGTCGCAATATCCAACATGTTTTCAGCAGTTGTTCCAATTGAGCCTTCGGAATCATTGACACCACGATAATTAAAACGAACCACAGAAAAGCCGATATCCATAAATGCACGAAACATCGCATATGACACACGATCGTTCATATGATATTTTTGACGCGGACTGCCTGACAACACGACCGCCAACGGTGCCGCTTCCAATTCTGATTTATGATATACAGCATGTAATTTTCCAGCTTCGCCAGTAATAATAACATCTATACTGCTCCCTGAAGTTGGTCATCCACGCTCCGCCCCTCTTGGTGCTGCGGGGA
>CALYRP010000067.1 GCA_945483255.1 uncultured Pseudomonadota bacterium | reverse complement strand
TCTGGTCCAAAAATTATTGAAAACAGCGAAGGTCAACGCACAACACCATCTGTTGTTGCAATTACAAATAATGGTGACCAATTGGTTGGTATTACCGCGAAAAACCAAGCGGTTACAAATCCAGAAAATACTATTTATGAAATTAAACGTTTGATGGGATTGCGCTTTGACAGCGAATCTGTCCGCGAGATTCAAAAACGCGTTCCATATAAAATTGTTGCAGGCGATAACGGTGATGCATGGGTTGAAATCGAAGGTAAAAAATATGCCCCATCCCAGATTTCTGCGATGATTTTGGCTAAATTGAAAAAAGATGCAGAAAGTTATTTGGGCGAAACTGTAACAGATGCTGTTATTACTGTACCTGCATATTTTAATGATTCACAACGTCAGGCAACAAAAGATGCCGGTCGTATCGCGGGTTTGAATGTTTTGCGTATTGTTAATGAACCAACTGCCGCGGCATTGGCATATGGTTTGGATAAAAACAAAGATGGCACAATCGCTGTTTACGACCTTGGTGGTGGAACATTCGATGTGTCTATTTTGGAAATCGTTGACGGCGTATTCGAAGTTAAATCTACAAACGGTGATACAGCATTGGGTGGTTCGGACTTTGATGCACGCGTATTGAAGTATTTAATGGACGAATTCAAGGCACAATCTGGTATTGATTTATCCAACGATAAATTAGCATTACAACGTTTGAAAGAAGCCGCAGAAAAGGCAAAAATTGAATTGTCTTCCAAGACATCAACAGATATCAATTTGCCTTATTTGACTGCGGATGCCACAGGTCCAAAACATTTCAATGCAACATTGACACGTGCAAAATTGGAATCTTTGGTTGCTGATTTGATTGAAAAGACAATCGAACCATGCAAAAAGGCTTTGAAAGACGCTGGCCTTACAACATCACAAATTAACGAAGTTATTTTGGTTGGTGGTCAAACACGTATGCCAAAGGTTGTTGAAACTGTAAAAGAATTCTTTGGCAAAGAACCACACAAAGGCGTTAACCCTGATGAAGTTGTTGCACTTGGCGCCGCAATTCAAGGTGGTGTTTTGAAAGGCGAAGTCAAAGATGTATTGTTGTTGGATGTTACACCATTGTCTTTGGGTATTGAAACATTGGGTGGTGTGTTCACAAGATTGATTGACAGAAACACAACAATTCCAACCAAGAAATCACAAATCTTTTCTACCGCCGAAGATAACCAATCAGCCGTAACAATTCGCGTATTCCAGGGCGAACGTGATATGGCTGCGGATAACAAATTACTTGGTCAATTTAATTTGGAAGGTATCGCACCTGCCCCACGTGGTATGCCACAAATCGAAGTATCATTTGATATCGATGCGAATGGTATTGTACACGTATCTGCTAAGGATAAAGGCACCGGCAAAGAACAAGCGATTTCTATTAAATCAGACGGTGGATTAAGCGAAGACGAAATCAAACGTATGGTTGATGAAGCCGCAGCAAATGCCGAATCTGATAAAAAGAAAAAAGAATTGGCCGAAGCCAAAAATACAGCAGAAACCGCGGTATTCAGTATTGAAAAATCACTGAAAGAACACGGGGATAAAATATCTGCCGAAGAACGTCAGGCAATTGAAGATGCAAAGAAAGAATTATCTGATGAATTAGCAAAGGCTGATGCAACTGCTGAATCTTTAAAGGCAAAAACAGATGCATTGACTGAAAAAGCGATGAAGTTAGGCGAAGCGGTCTATAAAGCCGCCCAGGCTGAACAAGCAGCCCAACAAAACGGTCAATCAGAATCTTCTGAATCTGGTGACAAAGGTGCCACAGACGCAGACTTTTCTGAAAAATAATGAATGGTTCCCTTCCATTAAAAACCGCCCGTTTGGGCGGTTTTTTTATTTTCTTTTTTCACCAATATAAATTCCCATATCTGTTGCGATTTGTAACAACACATCGTCTGGTTCAACATAACGATTAGATGTCATTACACCAACAATGTGTGGGTCTTTCACTTTTCTACCGGCATCAAAGAAATCATTTAAAGATACGGTTTTATATTCGCCGTTTTGTAATACGGTCATAACATTTGTTTCATTGTTTTCAATTGCTTTTAATGCGGTATCTGCGAAACCCATGGCTAATATTCTGTCACTTGCTGTTGTGTCGCCTGCCCGTTGCAGATGTTCTGGGAAAGAAGTTCTGTTTGGTATGTTTGCGGCACTTAATGCGCGTGAAATCATATCAGCAGGTTTCCCAGAATGCCCGCGAATTGAAATGGCTTCGGATACCATTATTATTCCATAATCACGTTTTGATTGTTTTATATGTTTAACCAGATTTGCAACATCAAATTTGACTTCTGGTATTAAAATTGCATCTGCACCAACAGCAACGCCTGCACTTAATGCCAAACTGCCACAATCACGCCCCATTGTTTGAATAACAAACCAACGATGATGACTGCGCGCAACTAACAATAATTGATTTGCAAAAGAAGTTAATTGTTGCACCGCACTGTCAAAACCAATCGTTTTGTCGGTTAATGGTATATCAAGGTCCATTGTCTTTGGAATACAAATTAATTGTAAACCATTGTAAATTTCATTGTATGTATACGCCAAAGACAAAGATCCATTGCCACCAATCAAAACCAATGCATCCAGATTTAAATCTTTCAATGATTTTTGCAATCTTTTATTAAAAGAAGTCAATTTTCCAGAATTTGCAGCGCATTTAAAATTCATAGCCCCGTCATGACCGTTCGATAAAATGCTGCCTGCCAGATGTGCGTTTGCAAATTGGAATGAACCGTTTTGTGTTAAATCAACCGTTTTTGCTGGATTTGAATAAAGACCATCTGTGCCATCTTGAATTCCAATAACGTCCCATCTATGTAATTTACACCCATCAACAACGCGTTGTATAACCGTATTTAATCCAGAACAATCACCGCCAGTTGTCATAATTCCAATTTTTTTATATGCCAATTTAATCTCCCTTGATTGATTATGATTATATCATAAAATCCTTGACAAATAAACTGATTTTGCAATAATTTTGTCAAAGGCAATAATAACAAAAAGGCAACACCATGGCAGCAACAAATATCGGAAAAATAAAACACAGCACAGACGAATTGATAAACGATGCGGTTAATCGCCAACAATCTTGGTTGGAAAAACGTCGTGCTTTTACACGCAGATTTTTACAAAAATTTAATGTTTTTAACAAAAAAGAAGAAAAGAACCCTGCGGACAACACAAAAACACAAATATTCAAAGAATCTCGCAACAGAACAATTTTACGTGGTTATTGGTTCCCTATTCTTTGTGCGTTATTGGTTATTTTGATTGCCGTGATTGTGATGTTATTTAAAATCAACACACCAGTAAAAGTAATTGCTCCATCTGTTCCAGATCCAATTATAAGACCAGTTGCAGAAAAACAAACAACACCGTCATTTGATATGGTGCGTATTGAAAAATCAGGTAATATAATGATTGCAGGTCGCAATGTTCGTGAATCAAACATATCAATTGTTATAAACAAAAAGATTGTCGCAACAGAACATACTAACAAAGATGGTGAATTTGTATATGCGCCAACAAGTGTATTAAAACCAGGCAATTATGTTATTTCATTGATAGATACAGATAAAAATATCAAATCTGCGGATTCTGTGTTCGTTTATATTTCTGAACATGGATATAAAAATTCTGTATCATTGTTAATGACCAAAAATGGCAGTAAAATTATGCAATCTCCTGAATTATTGGATGGTGATTTGGTCGTTTCAAAAATAGATTATCTTGACACTGGCCGTATGGTTGTAACAGGTCGTGCATTACCAAGATTACGCGTATCATTATCTTTGAACGATAAATATATTGGATTTGCGCGCGTGTCAGATTATAAAAATTTTGGACTTGGTGCAGATATTGGAAAATTGGAAAGTGGCAAAGAATATAAATTAAATATTCGTTTGCACGATGGCGAAGGTACAACTGTCGCAAATGTTGAACACAAATTCGTTATGCCAGAAATGACAGGCGATGATAACACATTTTATACTGTGCGTCGCGGTGATTGTTTATGGATAATTGCCCGTAATTTTTTGCGTCGTGGTATATTGTTCACAATGATTGCGGAACGTAACACGATTAAAAATCCAGATTTAATTTATCCAGATCAATTATTACAAATACCAACAAAAGACTGATTAAAAATCAAGGGGACACAATATGAACGAACAAAAGAAAACACGTTACGAATATTTTAACCCCAGCGTATTCGAACAAAAACAAGCCGCAGAAGATTTATTAGTGCAAATAACTTCGTTTGTCAGGAAAAACAAAATAAATGTTTCTGATTGGATATTGTTAAATAATATGATTAAACAATTGGGACAAAGCAAAGCAAATTTGCCGCGCAAGGTATTACGTGGCATGCAAAATAAATTTGACAAAATACAAAACAAATATCAAAGGTAATGACCATGCCAAAATTTAGATTTTACATTCAACCAAAACACTATAATACAACCGTTTCAAAGAAAAACTGTGATGATTTATTATACAAAATACGATTGTTGGTGGACGATTATTTTAATCTTTTATCGCTGAATGATAAAAAGCAATTGCTTTATATCGCGCGCATGATAGAAAAGAAT
>CALYRP010000066.1 GCA_945483255.1 uncultured Pseudomonadota bacterium | reverse complement strand
ACTGCAAATGCATTTTGTGACACAAACACAACACTTAACGCAAAAATTGCGCCACCGAAAAGACGTAAAAATCTGCGGAAAACCGCCATTTGCAGAATACCTTCCTTTTATTCTTATAAAGAGTATAGAAAAAATTGTTGGGGTGCGTCCACATAAAAAGTGTATATACAATACATTTTTCTTACATTTTTTTACTAGACGAGTTTTTGCCCGAAAATCCGGCATTTTTCAAAAATTTGTATATGTAAAAAAATCCCGTTTTTGACGGGGCTTTTTGTATGTGTTTTTAAAAAATTTTTTCTTTACAAAAAACGGGGTCTTGCCCCGTCGTTTTATTTTGTGTTTTGGTTGTTTTCGAATACAAACTGTGCTGGGACTTTGCCACGATATACATTCAATACCGCATCTTGCAATGTTGGATTCATTATGAATGCGGAATCAACCAAAGATAATACATGTTTCAATTCACGATTAATATTTAAATAAACCGCTGTTTTATTCTTTGTGTTAATGTTTCTGAATTCTTTTGCCATGTTTTCAGCAATTGATTGTATTTCACGTGTGTCTGATTCAGGCATGTTTTGAACCAATAATGTCATGATAACACATGCCATTTCAGGATTGCATTGTTTCAATATACTTTCATTTAAAAATGGGTATATTTTTTTCATTTCATCAAACAAACGCACGCTTAATCTGATATAAAGATTTTCTTCACGGTTGTCTTTGTCTATGCGATGGAGTGAAATTGTGTTGCCAATACCGACGCCAAATCCAATCAATAACCCGAATGCAGCAAAGGCAATTGTAAACGCAGTTTTGTTATCTGTTATAACTTTTGTTTTTATGTCGGCATTATTTGCCATAATGAAAGAAAATCCCCCAACAGCCAATGTAAAGAATATAATTGATATATAATCGTATGCACAAAGATTCTTTGGGTTTAAAATTTTTTTCCATGAATCTTGGAATCTTTTATCGTTTTGGTCTTTTGCTGGTTTAAAAGTAGTGCTTTGTATTAATTGCTTGATAAAATCTTCGCGCTGCACAGGTTCATTGTCTGATTTGTTATACGCGAAACCCAAAGCTTCATCGCGTGCAAATTGTTTTTCCAAGTTTTTTAATTTCTTTTTAGAATACATTTTTTGTCCTGTTTTTTCGGCGTATAGTAAAAATTTAGCACGAATGCAGTCTTTGTCAAGAAATATTCATATTTGCCTTGATTTTATAAGTATATCGCAGTATTATATATGTGTGATACAAGATAAGATATCGATTTATTTGTCTTTGTCTGTTCCGCAGATATTCGGAACAAAGAACCGCACACCCCTGAAGATTCACTACAAATAAAGAAATGTCTTTATTGGCAATGAATTGACAGGTGTGCAAATGTTAAACACTTAAAAAGGATTTTAAATGGTAAAATTAAAAGAAAAAATAAAAGAAAAATTGACTAAAAAGTCCAAAACGACCAAAGAAAAAACAAAGAAAATCGCAAAAGCGCCTAAAATCGAAGATAAACCAGCGCACGAAAGCGATAAAAACGACGATAAAATCTATTTTATGGCTTTGGGTGGTTTGGAACATGTCGGTCAAAACATGTATGTTTATAAATATCGTGGCAAATATTTAATTGTCGATTGCGGTATGGGTTTCTTGGAAGAAGAAATCGGGGCAGGTGATGTTCAATATTGCGACACAACTTGGTTGGAAAAGCATAAAAAAGATGTTGTCGCGTTCGTTATCACTCATGGCCACGAAGACCATATTGGTGCATTAAAATTTATTTGGCCAAAGTTCAGAAAACCAATTTATTGTACTCGTTTTCCGGCTGAAATATTACGCAGAACTTTTGATGGTATCGAATTAGACTATAACCCTGAAAAAGATATTGTTGAATTTTCAGCGGACGGTGCAGAATTGAAATTGGATCCGTTCATTGTTGAAACTTTCCATGTTTCGCATTCAATTCCCGAAGCCCAAATGTTAATCATTAAGACACCGGCTGGTAAAATATTACATACGGGCGATTGGACTTTTAATGATGCAAACCCAATCGAAGCACCAACGGATTATGCGCGTTTGGCGGAAATAGGGTCTGATCCAAAATTATTGGCTTGTGTGTGTGATTCTACATCTGCGGAAAGACAAACACCGCAAACAACCGAAGAACAAGTTCGTGAAACATTAACTGAAATTATGAAAAAAGCCCCAGGACGCGTTCTGGTTACCGGTTATTCACGCAGTCTGGCGCGTATCAAAATGTTTTCACAGGCTGCGCGTGCCGCTGGTCGTGTTGCGTGTATCAAGGAACGCAGTAACCCAAATCCGGTTCCTTATGTTGGTTTGCCAGAATTTCGTGAAATTGGTATTGAATATGGGTATCTTGGCAAAGACGATGTTTACACTTTTGATGAAATCAAAGATTTGCCAGCGGAAAAACAGGCTATTTTCTTGACTGGTTCCCAGGGCGAAAAATTTGCTATGTTAACCCGTCTTTGCAATGGACATGTAAAAGAATTAAAATTAATGCCGACGGATACTGTGGTTTTCAGTGCAATTATTATTCCGGGGCGTGAACAAGATGTTTCGTTCCTTTATAATAAATTGGCGCGTATGGGTATTAAAACCTATACAATATTTGATACAGATCACTTGCATGCATCTGGCCATGCCGGTCGTCCTGAATTTGAAAGATTTTATGACATGGTTCACCCACAGGTTTCAATCCCAATGCATGGTGAATTTATATCTGAAATGTTAAATGGTAAAATGGCGATGGAACGTGGTGGTGCCAAACATATGATGATTGTCCACAATGGTGATATCATCGCATTAAAAGACGGCGTTGAACCATATGTTTGTGAATCAATTCCAACAGGATTCGTTGTTATGGAAGGCGAAACCGAACGCAGTACGGATGACCCAGTATATAAAACTCGTAAAAAGATTGCGTCAAATGGTGCTATTTTTGTAACTTTGCCAATCGATAAGCGCGGATTTTTGAAAGGCGTTCCAGAAATTTCCAGTGCGGGTATCTTTGAATCAGACGAAACAGGATTTATGAAACGTCAAATTCAAATAGAAATAACCCAGGCAATTGATAAATTAACCAAAACAGAACGTAAAAATCGTGATAATCTTTATAAAGCGGTTCAGGTTGCATCAAACAAAGTTGTTCGTGCAAGTTTGGGCGCGGATAAAAAACCACAATATAACGTTCATTTTGTTTTGAAATAAAGAAACACCGCCCAATCGGGCGGTTTAATTTTTGGCGCACCCAACAGGACTTGAACCTGTAATCTTTGCCTTCGGAGGGCAACGCATTATCCAGTTGTGCTATGGGTGCATGTGTTTCATATTATATATTATAATGCCAACATTGCCAACATAAAATCATCCAAATCGCCGTCCAGAACCGCAGCAGAATCTGTTTTTTCTACATTTGTGCGGACATCTTTGACCAATTGATATGGATATAAAACATAGTTACGAATTTGACTTCCCCATTCAATTTTCTTTTGAGCGGCTTTTGCAGCATCTTCTTCGGCTGCGCGCTTTTGCATTTCCAATTCGTACAATTTTGAACGCAACATTTTCATCGCCATTTCTTTGTTTTGAATCTGGCTGCGTTCGTTTTGACATGTTACGACAGTATTTGTTGGAACGTGGGTAATGCGGACCGCGGAATCTGTCTTGTTAACATGTTGACCGCCCGCACCAGATGCACGATATGTATCAATGCGTAAATCTTTTTCATTGATTTCGATTTCAATACTGTCGTCCACATCTGGCCAAACATCAACTGATGCGAAACTGGTTTGGCGTTTGCCGTTTGCATTAAATGGAGATATGCGAACCAATCTGTGAACACCGATTTCGTTTTTCAACCAACCAAACGCGCGTTCGCCTGATATACGAAAAGTGATGCTTTTTATTCCGGCGACATCCCCAGGATGTTCTTCAACAATTTCAATTGAAAAACCGTGCCTTTCACACCAGCGTGTATACATGCGCGATAACATTTGTGCCCAATCTTGTGCTTCGGTTCCGCCCGCGCCAGATTGAATAAATAAAAATGCGCCATTATCATCCATAGGATCCGAAAATAATGTTATAAATTTAGCCTTGTGTGCAGATTCTGCCAATTCATTTATTGCATCATTTACATCCGTATCTTCTGGGGATAATTCATATAAATCACACAGGTTTTTATATTCGCTTTCCAGCGAATTTAATTCAGATAACTGTTTTTCAAGATTTGATTTTTTTTGCAAAATACCGCGCGCATATTCTGGGTTGTCCCATAAATCAGGCGCATTAGAAATTTTATTTAATTTATCAATTTCACTTTGAATTTTTACCGGGTCAAAGAAACCCCCTTACGGCAGAAATGTCGTCATGGATTTGTGTCAAAATTTCATTATTTATAACGGCCATACTCGAAATATATCAATTTATTTATTTAAATCAACTTTTTTATGTTTTTACATGAAAGTTTTATTGCGTTTTTATTCAGGATATGTTAAAATATTTTTAACAGAGAGGGATTTTTCATGAAAAAGTTTTTATTAGCATTTGGTTGTATCAGTGCATATTTGATGTCGGATGCCGCGATGGCTGTGTCGGCTGGAACTGTCGCAAATGATTCAGCGCGTGCCGCGATTTATACGACTTCGACCGGGTATGCCAGTGCTGGGCAACGTGGTGAAAG
>CALYRP010000065.1 GCA_945483255.1 uncultured Pseudomonadota bacterium | reverse complement strand
TTTTTCGGAATGGTTTATCTGTTATTCCGGCAAGAGGTGCAGTAAAAATTTGATAATTGGTAGACATTTATGGTATAATAGACGACATGAGGGAAAAAATCAAAAATTTCTTTGAATTTATAAAAAGCGCGTGGACGGCTGGTTCGCGCGGAAAAATCGGCATAGTTTTGATGCTTTTATCGTTATTTTTCTTTGTTCGTTTATTTTACGGAACACAAAATGTTCAAAGTTTTATCGTAAACGCATGGCATTTAAACCGCGAACGCGCAGAATTGGCGGTTGCTCAAAAACAATTACAGCAAATTCAACATCATATTTATTTATTACAACACCCAAATGCATCGTCTGATTATATCGAAGAACTGGGATTGCAGACGCTGAATTTGGGCGATAAAGATTTCAAAGAATTAAAGTATTAATTCAAATAAATTATCATCCCGTTTAAATAAAACGCGAACATTAACCACAATATGTATGGCACAATCAGCCAAAACGCAATTTTGCTTATCCGACCAAAAGCACGCGCCATAAATATTGCTGTTATGGTTAAAGCAGTCAATATAATAAGCGCAATTTCTGGCAAACCAGCGCCAAAAAATGCAAATGACCATAATGTATTTAAAACGATATTTATCGCAAATAAAACATAGGCATTCGTTTTACTGTATTTATTGTTTATATAAACCTTGTTCATAACCAGAAACAATGCCACACCTATCAAGAAATACAATATTATCCACGCAACCGGGAACACCCATCCAGCCGGGGTCAGCGATGAAGTGTTCAATGAATTATACCACATATTTTCGCCCCCCATCATTGGTACAACAAAAAGTCCAAGCATGCCTGGCAAAAAAGATAAAAACATTGCGATTAAAAATTTTAAAAATGTCATTTTGAATTCTCCTTTGTATATAATAAAAACTATAACACCATTACAAAATAAGCCTATTTGAAAGAATTCTTAGGAAAAAACAAAAAAATATGATATAATACTTACCAAGTTGAAAGAATCGTGGCATGCGGTTTGTTTCACTTGTCTAAATAAAAAAACCGTCAAATGATGGTTTTTTTAATGTTTTACGCCATATTTACCGCGATTTATCGGACGATAAGACAAGGCTTCGGCAATATCAGACAATATAATATTATCATCACCACGCAAATCTGCGATTGTTCGGGCGATTCGTTTTATTCTGTTATAACCACGCGCAGACATTCCCATAGTCGAAGCAGCATTATTAAGAAATTCTGTTATTTCATCACTTAATACGACATATTTATCCATATCTGCACCGTCCAAAAGCGCATTTACATAACCTTGGCGCGATATTTGACGATTACGCGCTGCGATAACACGTTCACGTATTTGTGCGCTGGATTCAGATGGTGTATCATCATTTCTTTTCATTTCCCACGGATTAACAGCATCAACATCTACATGTAAATCGATTCGGTCCAACAACGGTCCAGATATCTTGTTTTGATATGCTTCGGCACAACGTGGCGCACGCGAACAAGATAATGCTGCATTTCCCAAATGTCCACATGGGCATGGATTCATTGCCGCAATTAATTGAAAATGTGCAGGATATGTCGCATTTCGTTTTGCACGCGATATGACTATTTTTCCAGATTCCATTGGTTGACGCAATATTTCCAATGTTGCACGATTAAATTCTGGCAATTCATCCAAAAACAAAACCCCGTTATGCGCCAAAGATATTTCCCCCGGTTTCGCATCTGCCCCACCCCCAGCCAACGCAACAGCACTGGCGGTATGATGGACACTGCGGAATGGGCGATTTGATATCAATGATTGGTTATCAAGTTTACCTGCAATTGAATATATTATCGATGTTTCCAATATTTCATTTGGTGTCATTTCTGGCATAATTGTTGGCAAACGCGATGCCAACATGGTTTTGCCTGATCCCGGTGGCCCAACCATTAACATTGCGTGTCCGCCTGCCGCCGCTATTTCCAGCGCACGTTTTGCAGATTCTTGACCATGAACTTCGGATAAATCACCGATTTTTGTTTCGTCGTTTAATGGATTCGCAACCGGCGGCAAAGGTAATATTTGCACACCTTTGAAATGATTTATTAAATCTAAAATATGATTTGGTGCCAAAATATTATTATGGCCTGCCCAGCGTGCTTCGCTTCCTTGAATACCTGGACAAATTATTCCCAGATTATTGTTATTTGCCCAAACGCTGGCCGCCAAAACACCACTTGTTCGAACGATTGCACCATCCAACCCAATTTCACCGATGATTACATATTTAGAAATTTCGTTTTCAGGCAAAATACCCATTGCACATAAAATGCCACACAATATTGGTAAATCAAAATGCGAACCACTTTTTTCAATATCAGCTGGGGATAAATTAACAGTTAATTTTTTAGCCGGTAATGATAAATTCAATGCAGCCAATGCATTACGAATTCTTTCTGCTGATTCTTTAACTGTTCTGTCTGCCAAACCAATTATGTTAAATTCAGGTTTTGCAAACCCTGCAGATAATTGAACCTGGACATCTATTTTTGTGATATCCATGCCATCAAAAATAATTGAATTTAAATTTATCATATGCACATATTAAAACTTGCGCGAACGCATTTCAAGGTATAAAATAACCACATCAAAAAAGGATTTTTATTATGCCAGCAAAAAATCATAATGCCGCACGCGAATGGTTTGATACGATATTTTATGGTGGATTAATCGCTATTATTTTTCGCAGTCTTTTATTAGAACCTTTCAATATTCCATCTGGTTCGATGATACCATCATTACATGTTGGCGATCATATTTTCGTTCAAAAATGGTCATACGGTTATTCACGTTATTCATTCCCATTTGGTTCATGGAACATGTGGAACGGTCGTTTTTGGGCAAAACATGAACCAAAGACTGGGGACATAATCGTTTTTCGCAAACCAAATGATAATGTTGAATATGTTAAAAGATTAATCGGACAGCCAGGCGATACAATTCAAATGAAATCTGGCCGTTTATACATCAATGGCAAAATGGTCGAAAGGAAAGATGCCCGCCCATATATAATCGCTAATTTGCCAAAATCTATGCGTGGGGTTGGATATTATCATGACAACATGTCAATCAAAGGAAACAAGATTTGGGTTGATAATAAACCTGCGCCATTTAATTATACGATTGAATACAAAAGCGACAAAATATGTCAAATGTCTCCATATGAATGCGGTGTGTTTAACGCAACTGAATATACCGAAGTTTTACCAAATGGTGTTGAACACAGTATTATTGAAATGACAGATAATGCACCATTGGACAACACCGAATTATTCAAGGTTCCTGAAAAACATTTCTTCTTTATGGGGGACAACCGCGATAACAGCGCAGATTCCAGAACATCAATGGTATCTTATGTTTCACGCGACAATGTTTTAGGGCGCGTTTGGTTTATATGGTATTCTCACAATTATTATGCACCAATGTTCGCAATTTGGAATTGGGGCAACAAAATTCGTTGGGAACGAATTGGCATGGGGAAAAAACAATAATGAAATTAAATTATGATTTTAAAAACAGTGAATTGTTAAATCTTGCCATGACACAAAGTGGCATTGATTCAAAACACAACAACGAAAGATTGGAATTCATTGGCGATCGTGTCTTGGGTTTATCTGTCGCAGCAATGTTATATGAAATGTATCCGAATGAACCCGAAGGCAACCTTGCGCGCCGTCATGCGTTTTTGGTATCCACAGATACATTGGCGATTGTTGCAAAAAAGATTGAATTAGAACAACATTTGCGTCATGGCCATATGACTGGTGGCAAAATCAATCATATTCTGGCCAACGCGATGGAAGCTGTCTTGGGTGCAATCTTTCTTGAATCTGGGTTCGAAATCGCACAAAAAATCATAACCGATATATGGCGTGATTTGGCATCTGCAGAAATAACGGCACCCAAAGATGCAAAAACAACACTGCAAGAATATGTCCAAAAAAACGGCCATGGCGATTTACCAATATATGAATACAAAGAACCAACGGGGGCATCACATAACCCCGAATTTACTGTGGTTGTATCAGCATTGGGGAAATCAGCAACTGGGGTTGGCGCATCAAAAAAATTGGCCAGTCTGGATGCGGCAGAAAAATTATTAAAAGTCCTTGCAATTTAAGGGCATGATTATTACAATCAAAAAAAACAAAGGGAAAAAAATGTTTTCGATTTTATTGGTTTTATTGGTTATCGTTGCTGTTTTAATGACCGGATTGATTTTGTTACAAAAATCTGAAGGTTCTGGTATGTCTGGATCGGCGGCGGCATCCATGTTTGGCGGTGTGTTGACTGGATCGGCGGCGGGAAACTTTTTAACAAGAACTACTGCGATATTAGCAACAATATTCTTTATATTGTGCGCATTGCTTTCTTTGGTTGTTGCAAAGACAGATATTGCTGGAACACATCAATCGGCATTGCGTAACGAATTAACAGCTGATGAATTGGCAAATGAACCATTACAATCAACACCAATTTCAACAGAATCTGAACCAACAAGCGTTGATAAAAAATAAAAACACAATTCATAAAAAACACCCACGATTGTGGGTGTTTTTTTAATTTTTATTATTTCTTTTTTGATTTTTTTGCTGTTGCTTTTTTTGCAACTGGTTTTGCGGCAACTGTCTTTGGCAATTTTTTATATTCGCCATACAACAATGCAACGCATACATAAACAACCAATGCTGAAATGGCTGTTAATACGCCGGCGATAAGGTCGCCTTCTGCAAAATAAAGAAACAAAATTAAACCAAATACCA
>CALYRP010000064.1 GCA_945483255.1 uncultured Pseudomonadota bacterium | reverse complement strand
CACAAAAATAAAACGCCCATATCGGGCGTTTGATTTTTGTGGCGGTGCCAGGAATCTTTTACCTTTAGCTTATGAAAGACCTGCGTCCAAGCCACAATCAAAACGGTCAAAAACAGGGAAAAACAGGGAATTTTTGCAAAAAACGGCATTTCTGGGCAATTTTTACACAACCTAGACTAGAACACACCCGCAGATTTTCGAGGCTTTTACCCTACCCCGCATAAAAATTCCCTACAAAAATAACAGGGAACTTTATTTCAACCATCTTAGAGAATCAGTTTGCTATCTATACTCAATCTGTTTACAAACGCTTCATCGTGTGAAACAATTAAAATTGCACCACTATACTGATTCAAAGCATCTTCTAAAATCAGTGTGCTTTTTATATCCAAGTTATTGGTCGGCTCGTCAAGTATCAGTAAATCAGGTTGTTTTTCAGTACCTAGCACAGCCGCCAAAGTCGCTTTTAATAATTCACCACCTGATAAAACACTAACTTTCTTTTTTGACGCATCACCACGAAACCCGAAACTTGCCGCAATTGCATGTGCGTTATGTTGCAAAATTCCAGCATACTCTGCGATATTTTCAACAACGCTTTTGTCCGGATTCAGTAAAGATAAATCTTGATTCAAATACGCAATATTCCCAGATGTTTTTATATTGCCAGACGACGGCCACAAAACACCACTTATCAGTTTCAATAAAGTTGTTTTTCCTGCCCCATTATTGCCACACAATCTGACCCGTTCCCCCGTTCGCATCGTAAAATTAAAATCTGATAAAACGCTTCTTTCGCCATAAGAAAAGTAAACATTTTCAAGTCTCACAATTTCTTTGTCATAAACTTTGATATTTGACAGTGGAATTTTTATTGTGTCATTGCGTAATTGCGCTGATAATTCAGCGGAATATTCTAGTTGTTTACTCAACTTTGCCTGTATTAATTTTCTGCGTTTTGCCTCGGTTTCTTGACTTTTTCCCTTCAAAGCATTTACCGCAATTTTTGAGCCAGCAGATTTATTTGCTTTGTCTTTTTGTTGTTTAGATTCATGATGTTGGCACGTATTTTGTGCTTTTGTAATAGTTGCGTTCAATCGTGCGATTTCTTTTTGTGCATCTGTATATTTTGATTCTATACTTTCTTGGATTTGTCTTTTTTGCGCAACATAAAAATCATAATTACCACCGAAAACAGATAACTTTCCATTATGCAACTCTAACAATATATCCATTTGATTCAATAATTCCCTGTCATGCGACACGATAACCGCGCCACCATGATAAGAAAACAGTTTTTTGAAAAAATCTTGGCGGGCAGTTGTGTCCAAATTGTTTGTAGGTTCATCCAGCAATAAGATATCAGCATCAGAATTAAACGCACGTGCAAGTGCTTGCTGTTGACTTTGCCCACCACTTTTTGCAGAATCCGCATTAATTTGATTTAATAAATTACAAGTGGCATTACGTACCACCCGCCCAGAATCAGCGAATAATTCCCCAGAAATTATTTTTAACAAAGTGGTCTTGCCCACGCCATTATCGCCAATAATTGCGACTTTTTTATCCGCACTGAACGAATACGATAAATTCGCAAATAAATCGTCCATACAAGAATATGCAAAACTGATGTTTAATAAAGAAATAGATTTCATAAGATTGCCTTTTATGTAAACTTTAATTGCCACGAATAATTCGGGCAGCTTGATAAAAAAAACAAGTTTACATACGACTCATTGGCGACCTTTTGTTATATAGACACTTTTATTTTATCAAGAAATGCCCCGGTGTCAAATTATAAAAATATGCGTCTGGCGTCATATGTAAGTTCCCTATTTTTTCGCCTAATTCCATTTGCAAAACAACAAATTATATCGAAACCAACTGGTCCATATATTAAAAAAGCATATTTCTAACAATCTAAATAGACTTGATTTTTTCAGAACCACACACTACATTACACTTTGTTCAACAACGAAGGACGAACTATGACCTGGGCAACAGAACAGCGCGAACACTGGATAAAAAAATATTTTCCCTACACAGGCGACTCTCGTGATTTATCAGACACTAGAAGCTATATCAATACGCAAGATCAGTTAAAAAAAGAATATGCTGGACGCGTACTACTTGAATTATTGCAAAATGTAGATGACGCAGCTAATAAGGCGGCTCTAAATAAAGTCATACGCACAGAATGGGTTACAGAATTTGTACTAGACAAAGACAGTTTAAAAGTTATGAATCACGGCACAACTTTTACTGGCGATACACTAATGCGTCTATGCAATGGTGCTGATTCAGATAAAGCAGAAGACGAGGAAACTACAGGAGCCAAAGGCATCGGATTTCGAGGCGTACTAAACTGGTCTGACGACATACGTATTTATTCTGGTGACTTCGCCGTTTCTTTCTCTAAATTTGGAGTACATAAGGTCTTAGATACTTTGAACAAGAACAATAATGTTATTTTTAAGACTTTAACTGATACAAACCCGCATATACTGGAATTAATTTCACCTTTGTCTGTACCGTTTGATGTTGACACCGATAAAATTCCACCACAATGGTCCAATAAAAAATACAATAAAACGTATGATACATGTATCGAACTAAGATTGACACCAGACAAAATTCAAAAAGTCAAAAACGCGTTTAAAACCTTCGAGACAGACGAAATTTATTCTATGCTGTTTATGCGCCGTATTAATAAAGTTATTTTGACAGATAATACTGGTGATATGTCACACACAATAGTCATTAGCACGACAGAAAATAACAACATAAAAACTATTACTATTGAAAAAACTAACGGTGACACTACTCACGATAAATTCTACTTTTTTAAGTACAACAAATACAACTCAATTGCCGTCCCTTGCAACTGGGACAAAAACAAAACATATACGCTTTATAATACATTCCCAATAACAGATAAAAAGTTGCCGCTGCCAGTATTAATGAACAGCACCCAATTTCAACTGACACAAAACCGAGATTCTTTTACCGCAGACACAACGACAAATCAAGAACTGTTGGCAGACTTATTAAACCACTTGTTAAACATAGCAGTAACACATTTTACAAATCATGACAACAATAAGAACTGGGGAATAGAATTATTTACTTTCAATTCGGAACTAGCCGAAAACTTGCGCTTTTGGGAAGATGCAGTAGCCCGAGCAAATCTGCAACAAAAATTATCCGAGGCGAAAATTATTCCATCAATGGACGGGAAAAAATTATTTTCATACAAGGATAAGCCAGAATTTTTTACTGACACAGAACCTAACTTGGCGCACTTGAAAGAATTAGTAAAATCCGAATACATAGAAGAACAAACCGCAAACGCACTAAAAGAGTCGATATTAGGCAAAGATTTATCTAAAATATCAGAAAAAGATTTGTGTAATTTTATAAACAGTCATTCGTCCGAATGGGATACACAACAACGTATAGATGTTTTTATTTTTTGGACAAACAATTATCATGGCTTTACTACTATGCCAAAGTTATTAAAAACTCAACAAGGAACTTTTTTTGAGTTATCGAAGGGCAATAGCCTTGTGCTTTATTCCGGCGATACCATAGGAAAGATTCCAGATTGGGCGGAAGCACAAATGGATTTGATAAACTCAAAGGACAGAGATTATCTATTTAAAATTACCCCGGTTTACAACGCGAACGAAAAAAACAAAGAACGCGATGTTGCCGAATATTATAACTATCACACTGCGACAGAAATTTTTTCACACACAGAGAAAAATAATCTTGTCACAAAAATTAATAAATTAGTTCGAGGAAATCATAAATACGCAACCGAGTTTTTGATGTATGCGTATAATGAATACAAAGATAAAGGAAACAATGACCTGCGCGCCGACTTTTCTGATTTGTATCTGCCTGGGCTGGACGGACAACTATACAAGGCAAATCAACTATATTTTGGAGACAAGTATTTTCCAGACGACAAATTTGGCGATACTATATGGACAGCAGCAGGATATAAAATATTAGCCACACCAACACAACTTAATTTATCACCTAATCAAATAGAAGACTTCGTGCGTGTCATTCAATCTATTTTTAGAGTGCACGGAAAAGCTATTCCAGAAACCAAACAAGTAACAAATCTTGACGCCGGCTACAGGGATCATCTTATTCAAAAAATAAAAGACTACTATGGATATAATCGTACATGTAACATAGAAAACGTAACTCTACAAACAATAGATAATTTAGACCAAATATTAAAAACAGCACCAAAGGAAACATTGATATCATGGCTAGATTCAATCGCGCCACAAATCATCAAGGCTCCACAAGGAGCAACGATAACATATCTATGGGGTTCCTCAAAACCTGGTCCTGTAACCTTACCTGTAGATAGTTATATAATTTATCAAATTCTAAACACTAAATGGGTATGGTTTGCTGGCACACAAAGAAAAGCAAGCGATTGTATATTAAACAGTCAACGATGGCCCGAGCTCATACCCCAACTGCCCCACATCCCGGCCTTATGGAAAGACGTAGAGACAAAAACCAATCCGGCGGAGTTGCCAATAGATGACTTCTATGGCATTTTGTTAGCTTTGCCTGATTTAAATAATGGCGGCAAAATATCAACTGAAATATATAATTTTATTGCGCAAAAACCAGATAAAATATCACATTTATCAGTCTCAGACTATAATAAGAACAAACAAGAATTTTTAACATCTGGAAAACTATGGGCATCTCGAAAAACACCAAACCACGAACAGTTTTTTGATCGCACCCAGGTTTATTTTCATAGCGGAAAGCCAATTAATGTTAACAACCACCCTATTTTAGTTACACCACTAAGACAAGGTCAGCATTAAATCTTCAAAAAAATTTTTGGCATTGAACAATTAAACGAAAAACTGACATATCAAGCAGATGAATT
>CALYRP010000063.1 GCA_945483255.1 uncultured Pseudomonadota bacterium | reverse complement strand
GGTTCTCGTGGATAAGATATTACTGCTCTGGGAGTTCAAAAATCCAAGTTAATAAAGATAATAAAAACAACTGGATTTATAGAGTTTTTTGCCTTATAATAAATTTATGACATTACAAAATATAGATTTTAACAGAAAGAACCTTACGATTATGGGTGTAAAATTTCCTGATGCTGTTTCATTAGATTTAGCGGCATCTGCTATTGCTTCTAATATGTATGAAGGGTTTAAGCCGACACCGCATACTATTACTCTTATTCGTGATTATAATAGTGGTGCAATTTCTTTGTCAGAATTAGTTAAGATTATAAAGAAATAATATGTCAGATAAGTATAAATATATTGATAAAGATTCCTTGTATGTATATCCAGATACTGATGTTTTAAAGAATAAAGCCGGTATAACAAATTATGATGAACTGGTTTTGTTTGAAAGTATCGCTGTTCAAAAACGTTTGATAGAATTACAGAAGAAACCGTTTGATGTAAAAAATTCATCAGATCTATTAAAGATTCATGAACATTTGTTCCAAGACGTGTACGACTGGGCGGGTGAACCGCGTAAAGTAGAAATCAGCAAATCTGGTCGTAAATTCTTATTTACAAATTCTTTTGATACGGCATTTAATTTTATAGATTCTTTATTGGATGAATATGCGTCCATACCAAAAGACGATAAAAATGCGATTTCTCGTAAACTGGCTGAAATATTAGATAATGTTAATTATGGCCATTTCTTTCGTGAAGGCAACGGTCGTACACAACGAGAATTCATTCGGGAATTAGCCATACAAAAAGGTTATTCTTTGGACTTAAACCCAATGGACGATGCACGCGTGTATGAAAGATACATGCACGGTACTACTTTTGGTGACATAGAAGAGCTGAATACATTAATCATAAAAATTATGCATTAATATATTTTAATAACTTGATTATTCCTTTATTTTAGGGTATGTTTTTGATGAATCCAATGAGAGTTGGGTTCGGGGCTGTGGTAGCCCACTTCATTCGGTGCGAAAGCATCGTTAATATGATGTTTCGGTGCTTTTTGCACCGTTATATCCCTGATTTATGGTCGGGGAGCTGTTGGTTATAAAATACGAGCAATCGGAAACCCGACAGAATCAATAATGAAGTGATTACCAACTCCCCGGCCGCCAATTCTTAGTTGGCGGTCAACATTTTATGCGGGGATAAAGATGGATGTAATCAGCGGAATTAAAAAAGCATTTTCTAGCATAAGTAGACAAAGGTTCTTTGTCTCGGAAGCAGATTTTCAACATTCATTAGCAATTGAATTGCACAAGATATTCAACGATACGGCTCAAATAATTTTGGAATTCCCAATTAAAAAGCCAGGCGAACAACGCATTATTCACATAGATATAATGGTCATCAAAGACGGCAATTCTTACCCCATAGAATTGAAATATAAAACCAGACCAATAAAATCAGAAAAACTTTACGAAAATACAAAAATACCTGTATCAGACCTGTTGGCAGATCATAAGGGAAATGATGATAATTGTTATCATGTATGGGCAGATATAAACCGCATTGAATGGTTAATTGATAAAGGATACGCAAAATCAGGCGTATGCATTTTTATCTCGAACAACAAGTCGTTTTGGTGCGCAAAAAGCAATCCAAATTCTATGGCGTATGCATTCAGGACAACTGAAGGCGAAAAAGCATCTGGATGGCATAAGTGGAATGTAAAAAACGACACCAATTCCAAGCACCTTAAAGATAAACCAGATTTGTTTATGCAAAATGCCTATAATTTTCAATGGCAAGATTTTTGCGATACCGGCGATAAATACGGACAGTTCAAATCATTGTTTATAGAAATTCCACCCAAAAACAAAAAGGATTAAATATGAAGAAAATAATTTTATTAGGTTTGTTATTGTGTTCTTGTGTTGGTTTGACAACACAACCGGTTCCTCCAAAAACCATACGCAATCCAGATTGCTTTCCAAGTCATGAATTAAAAGTATTTCAAGTGAATGACAAGTATTCTTTGATTCAATTATATTATTGTCATCCTGCAGATGGCGATACAGATGTGGCACGTTCATGCAAAGCCAGACGGCAGCAGATGTTTGGTGGCGAGGTTTTTGCAACCGATATGCGACAGGTTATAGGCGAAAAAGACTGGAAAACAGAATCAAAAAAACTGTATGATGGATATACGGTTACATTTGGGGCATATTGTATGGTATTAGACGGAACTTATACTTATTACAATACGATAGGCACAAAGAAAACTATTCGAAAGTTAAAGATGATAGAATCCCAGATTCCAAATCCAGAATATAAAAAATGGCAAGAAAAACAAGCGGCAGAGAACCATGAAACCACAAATAACAATAAGCAAACCGACGAATAAATTTACTGATAAAGATGCAGATTTATTATTGAATAATCTGCGTGATACATATCGTAAAGCAAGTGATAACGCAAAGAAAATTGTAAAATTATCATTTCGCAATATATTGTATGTGATTTCTGAATCAAGACCGGCAGATTTTATATCGGTATCGGCGCAAAATATTTGGTGCAAATCTGGTATAAATGGAAATCTGCATAATTTGTTGGTCGGCAAAAAACGCACAATTCAAAAAGATTTCCCGAAATTGAAAGATTTAATATTGGAACACTGTGTGCCGTTATCTGAATTATTTCATGCTTTTATGGATGATGATAAAAATGTTAAATATGTTTTGAATAATTTGAAAACCGCATGGATTACCAAAGAAGAAAATGCAAAATTAAACAAAAAATATAAATCAGCACGATTTGATTGGAAAAAGTGCTATACAGAATGCGGCATAGATTTGGAAAAATAATATGACAAACACACAAAAATCTTTAACGGAATATGTATTGGACGAGAACCATTTTAAAGATTTCGAATATGAATTTGATTACTGTATTATTCACCAAGAAAAAGACACCGATTATTTTAATGGGACATTGGCCAGTGCATTAGCAGAATATAACGTGTTCAAAGATAATGAAAGTTTGGCATATTTCATAGCGACGTTGTCGCGATCAAAAATACTGATACCTATTTATATTTGTCCGTCGGGTAAAAATGATACGAGTATTATAAAATTGCCAGATTGTAAAAACGATAGTTTTTTGTATATGAAAAATGTAAATATTGTTCCACAAATAAAAATAGCAGATAAAACCAGGATTTTTAGTGGTTTTCTATCAATACGCGAAATACACAGCGCGGCCACAAATCATATGTTTTTATATATAGATTTTGAAACAGTATATAAGTGGGTAAAAAAGCACAACAAAGAAATAGATATGATTGTATTTGATGCTTTTTCTAAACATGATTATTCATATTTTATATCATGTGATGATTTTATTAAACAAATAGACCAATTTAAACGGTTTATAAAATCTTATACTGGCAAGAATTTGATTAGTGATTTGCATAACGCATGTATACATAAACATATGCCAAAATAAATACCGGGATTTTACCCAGTATTTATTTTATTGGTATGCCAATAATTCTTGACCATATGAAATAGCCTGTGTCAAAGAATCAACTTGATCTTTATATTTTGAATTTGGAAAGCTTAACAATTCTTTTTTAAAATCTGGCCACCATCGTTCTTTCCCTTTCACACCATCTGGCGGAAACAACAATTGTCCATTTTCAATATATGGTGTTATACCATAAAGTCGGTCAATTTTATCCCCTTTAGGCTTTATTGCCTCGATATTTAATACGCGGCCATATATATCTTTTAAATTTCTTAACAAATTTATAAGCGGAGTTCCGCTCGCCGCATCTTCTATTAGTAATACTGGTTTGATTCTGAAAAATCCAGACTCTTGAACTACAGAATTATACGCTTGCAAAACAGATTCTAAAAGTTTTGTCATATCCAGTCGGGCACGCGCAACTTGTAACAAATAAAATGTCCTGTTTCTCATTACTGCTACGACAGAACACGCAGAATACGCATTGTTTTCTCCTGTTTTATTAGCTGTATCCCAACTTAATAATATTTTATAAACTTCATCAGGATTCAAACGTTGATTTGGATAATATTGCATCCATTCTTCTTTTACGATACCACCCCCAACAGGACATGGTTCTTGTTGATATTGGGCATTCCATACATATTCCCCTAATTCTGTTTTTAATTCATTACACTTTTCAAAACTGATATATTGCTTGTTTAATACATCGCCTTTATGCCTTATAAAAGTTTTGTTCTCAACTTCCCATTGTTCTTCTTCGGTTGCAATCATAGGCATAACTATATGCTCCCATTTATCAGACTCTTTATCTAACAGATAACCTGTTAAATCGTTTTCATGAATACGTTGCATTATCAAAATAATCACCCCGTTTTCTTGATTATCTAAACGGCTTAACAGTGTACCTGTATACCATTCTTGTACTTTATTTAGGGCATTCTCATTTGCCATATCTGTTGTTTTTATCGGGTCGTCGATGATTATTATATTGCCGCCGCGACCCGTTAAAGATCCTTCAACGGATGCGGCGAAGCGTCCACCGCGTGAAATTGTTTTAAAATCATAGGCTGACGATTGGTCATTTGAAATCTCACTTTTCGGAAATAGTTGTTTATACCACTCAGATTGCATAATACGTTTGCAATCGCGTGCAAAAGTTTCCGCTAATTCTGCAGAATACGATGCACTAACAATTTTTTCTGTTGGATTATGACCTAATACCCAAGCGGTAAATGCAACATTTACAATTTGTGATTTTAAACTGCGTGGCGGAACATTTATAATAAGACGTTTTATTTCGCCTTTGCGGGCTTTTTCCAGCCGATCACACAATACTTCGAGGTGCCAATTTGGAATCAGTATTTGTCCACCACTTGTTTCAAAATAAGCCCGTTGCACAAAACTGTAAAAATCTTCTTTTATTA
>CALYRP010000062.1 GCA_945483255.1 uncultured Pseudomonadota bacterium | reverse complement strand
TTTGCGAATTATTTTAGCACTTTTGTGTAAATCGGCAGATTCGCTTTGACTTAATTTTGTATGCAGATTTTGTATCACGCCCATTTCACCGACAACGCGTGGCAAAGACATCGCAACTGCAGATTTTCCAACGCCGTCAACAATAGATGTTGTAAGTATTCGTTTTTCATCATTGATAATTGCGTGTAATAAATCAGCCACCGCGCCACCAATACCGTCCCATGTTGCGCCGCGTCCGCGAATTATTTCGTACGCTGCATTGCGGACACGATGTTCAATTGTTTTACGTGTTGTTTGTGGCAAGGATATTTTTGTTTGTTTGCAAAAATCATCCAGTTTTATTCCGCCAACATATACAGATTCCCAATTCACAACAGATGAATCACCATGTTCGCCCAATACGTATGCATTGATTGATCGTGTTGATACACTTAATTGACGTGATAATATAATTTTAAGACGCGCGGAATCCAACATTGTTCCAGTTCCGATAACGCGCGATGCCGGCAATTTAGATAATTTTTGTGCCAACATAACCATTACATCCAATGGATTTGTGACAATAATAATTTTTACACGTTTTGCATCTACATTTGCCATGACACGTGGAATAATATCTGAAATAACCGCTGCGTTTTTTTGTAATAAATCTGTGCGCGTTTCCCCTGGCTTTTGATTGGCACCGGCGGCAACAATTACAATTTCAGATCCACGTATTGCGCGATAATTACTGGCTGCGCTGATTTTTATATCATAAGAAAATGCAGACGCGTGCCCTAAATCTTCGGCGGCCGCGCGTGCGCGAATTCCGTCGCGGTCAAATAAAACGATTTCATGTGCCAATCCTGTATTTTGAACCGCAGTCGCAACCGCAGAACCGACCGAACCAACACCAATGATTGCTATTTTCATATTGTACCTCTTGTCATTCTGATTATAGCATAAAAAGTATTTGATAAAAACATTTATATTTTGCTAGCATCAATCCCAAAGGAAAAAATATGAAAAAAATTCTGTGTTTTGGAAATGTGACGGATAAATATAAAAATGCAATTGAAAGCGCAATGCGTGAATGTCCAAATATTGCGGGTTGGGAACAAGCATCAGATATGGACGATTTACCAAATGCAAATGATGAATTTATTCTTATGAAATGTGATATACACAGTGATGATTTTATTCGTCGTGTAATTGCGATTAATAAAAAATTAACATCTGAAAAGTTTTATTTAACACACTGTTTTATGTTGTTTAATAAATCTGACAATCGCGCGCCATTTATTTTAAGTGATGCAGCATGTGTTCCAATACCTGATGAAAACCAATTAATGCATATTGTAGAAAATGCGAAAGATTTGTTTGAAAATTTATTTAATAAACAACCAATTATATCGTTGATATCTGCGGGTGGTGATACAAATACAAAAATATCACCGTTATTGCATTCGTGGTATGAAACAAACAAAAAAGATTTTGAAAAAGATACATTACGAATTGAACAATTGGATGTTGCGCTGGATTCACATGTTCGTAATGAAAAACACATATCCGGCAAAACGGCAGATATAATAATTGTTGATAATATAAATACCGGAAATGCAATTTTAAAATCTTTGACCGTATTAAGTAATGATTGGTATGGAATTGGATTTTTAATTGGTGCAAAAAATACAGTTATATTAAATTCGCGCAGTGCCAATGAATATGCATTGATGCAAAATATAATTATGGCGTGCAAATAAAAAAACGGGGTTTAATCCCCGTTTGTTTTAATATGATTTTGCAACAAAGACATAACTTGGATCTTTGTCATCCAGACAGCGTCGGCTGATTTTATATTTTTCAATCAAACCGTCAAATTCATCATTTGTGGTTTGATTATATTTCATACGGAAAAATCCAATTTTGCCAGATTCCAATGCAGATTCCAGTTCTTTTAAACTGTTGATATCTGTAATCATTGTTTTGTTGCGTGCTTCAACTGCTTTCAACATATCATGTTGAATTGTGTCCAGCATATTTTTCGCATCGTTCAAGAAATGGTCGACACTTACAGTTGTTTTTGATGATTTACCCAAATCACGACGTGTGATTGTTAATGTTTTTTCATCCATTTCTTTGGCACCAATTTCAACACGTAATGGCACACCGCGTTTAATCCATTTCCACATTTTATCTGGTGCGCGTGCATCAGAATCATCAACCAAGACACGAATACCGTTGGCGCGTAATTTTTCGCCAATTTCATTTGCGTATGTGTTTAATGTCGATGCATTTTCATCACGTGTAATTGGAATAACAACAATTTGATATGGTGCAACCGCTGGTGGTAATACCAGACCATCGTCATCTGAATGTGTCATGAACAGTCCACCCATCATACGTGTTGATGTTCCCCAAGATGTTGTCCATGCATGACTTAATTTACCATCAGTGCCAAGATATTGAATACCAAAAGATTTTGCAAAATGTTGCCCCAAATCATGTGATGTTCCAGCCTGTAAAGCCTTGCCATCTTGCATGATTTGTTCAACAGTATATGTGTGATCTGCACCTGCAAATCTTTCTTCTGGTGTTTTTTCACCCATAATAACAGGAATAGCCAAAACATTTGCCATATATTCAGCATACATTTTATGCATTTTGCGCGCGTCTGCATTTGATTCTTCGTGTGTGGCAAATACATTGTGTCCTTCTTGCCAGTTGAATTCAGCAGTGCGCAAGAATAATCTTGGGCGCATTTCCCAACGCATAACGTTAACCCATTGATTTAATTTTAATGGCAAATCACGATATGATTGAACCCAACGCGACATGGCTTCACCAATAATTGTTTCGGATGTTGGACGAATAACATAAGGTTCTGTTAATTCCGCATCAGGGTCTGGTTGTAATTTACCGTCAATCATTTTAAGTCTGTGGTGTGTGACAACCGCACATTCTTTTGCGAATCCTGCAACGTGTTCTGCTTCTTTGTTAAAGAAATCGATAGGTATTAATAACGGAAAGTTTGCATTTAATACACCATTTGCCTTGATGCGTTTATCCATTTCGTCGCGCATTAATTCCCATATCGCCCATCCATATGGTTTAATCGTCATGCATCCGCGCACAGGCGAATTTTCTGCCAAATCAGCAGCTGTAATTAAATTTTGATACCATTCGTTAAAATTTTCTTCTCTTGTTGGTGTTATTGCTGTTTTCATTTTTTATCACTCTATTTTTTATTTATTTTGCATATATTTGTCTGAAATTATTTTGTGCAGGGTATCTGCCATTTGTTTTCTGTCCATACCTGTTAAATCAGGAATAGGTAAAACCTCTATTTCAACCATAAATCCACCCAACATCATGATGTGAAAGACCTGCATAAATGCACTGCGTTCAATTTTACACAATGGGCCACAATCCATTTTTTTATTGGCAAAATAAGCATAATGATTTGCCAAATCTTCATCGTTTATTTTTGTGCCGTCTCTTAAACGATAATGAACAACCACAGGTTGAACACTTACGCCTGTTTTTTCAACGACATCAAACATAGAACTTTTGAATTGTTTTACATATGCACCATTTGTAGATGTTCCTTCGGGAAAAATAAATAATGGATAATCAACAGTATCCAGTTCGTGTTTGATTGCGTCCAAGGCTTCAAGCGCATGTGATGGCCGTCTGTCAATAAATACAACACCAAATTTTTTTGCCATCCAACCAATCAACGGCCATGATTCAACATCTTTTTTTGCAAAGAAAGAACCGCCAAATGCCGCAGCCATTGTTGATATTTCAAAAAGTGATATATGATTACATACACAAAGCAGGGGGCGTTTTTGTGAAAGTTTCCCTTTGACTTTATATGTTACACCCATAAACCAGTTAAATTGACGCATGAAAACTTTCATGTATTTCACAGAAAAATTGCCACGTGGTATAAAACACAAAACAATTGCGTTTATAAGCACGTATATCCATGCGACAATAAATTTAACCATTGCCCAAATTGTGTTGAAAATATTTTGCTTGCGAATTTTCATTTTTTTATTCGCCTTGTTTTTCAGATTCTTCTTCTGAACTTTCTTTGTCGATATATTCAATATCATCCGCATCTTCGCGCATAAACAATTCTGCGAATGCACGAATTGCTTTTGCTGTTCCAGTAATTGGCGACATAATAATTTTACCCAAGACATGCAATGGGCCTTCTTTTGTTGCCAAATCGTCAAACGCGTTTTCAGAACCGGTGAAATGTTTTTGATATGTTTTATCAATGTCTTTTGTTTGTAACATTACGAATAAATCATATGTTCCAAATCCTTTGTCAATAAACACGCCACGACCAAATGTTGCACCAAGGCGCAAATAACCTTTGATTAATGGTGTCATTTGTTTTTTTGCTTCTTCTTCGTCAACGAAAACACGAGGTAATATATTCATTTGTGTCATACGTGGATCAATACTTGGATCCAAGTTTTCTTTCAAAACTGTTGCACGTAAATGAGATGGCGAAAGATGATTATAATAAATATAAGAAATCGCTTGGGCTGATTGCGCTGGTTTTGTTCCGACCCAAGATGGAACACCAAATAATATAGCAATTTTGCGTTTTACAACATATTCGCCAAGGCCCGCCCAAAGCAAGCGCATAACCAAACCATTTTCGCGGTATTCTGCATCAACGCATGCGCGTGACATTTCTGCAATATTGCCTTTTACACGTTTTATTTTTGATAAATTATATTCGCGTTCGGTATAAAAACCACCCATTTTTTCAGCAGCATCACGGTCAATAATACGATATGTTCCAACAATTTTATTATTGTGAAAAACCGCCATATAATCAGCATACGTATCATAAGAATCGTATTCTTCGCCCAGGTTTTTTTGTTCTTCGGTTGCGGATGCGTTTTCTTCCAAACAGAAAACATTATAACGCAATTGACGAACCTGTTTGCGTTCTTCTTTTGTACGTGTTAAACGGACTTCATAGTCACGAACTTTTATAGCCATAATATATTTCCTTTATAATGTACAGATAAAATAGTACCAAAGAAAAGGTCTGTGTGCAATGTTTTTTATTTTTACT
>CALYRP010000061.1 GCA_945483255.1 uncultured Pseudomonadota bacterium | reverse complement strand
GAAAATATTAAAATTTTTACCAGTTTTATTGGTTGTTCCGTCGGTTGTATATGGTGCAACACGTGGTGATTCTTCCGCGCGTATAGGTGTAACGCGTGGGGCGCAAGCCGGCGCGCGTATGTCAGTCAGTGCGGCTGATATCCAAGAGGCAAGGGATGAAGCGTTAAAAAATGCCGATGCACCTGAAACCACACCGGCTGCTTCTGCAACACCTGCAAAAGCAATACCTGGCGATTGTCGTGATGCGTACCGTGAATGCATGGACAGTTTTTGTTTGTTAGATGAAAGCCAGGGTGAACGTTGTGCGTGTTCTGATAATATTGAACGTGCGAAATCAAAAATTCAAGCTGTTCTTGATATCCAGGCCGAAGCGGACAAGTTGTATACCGAAGGTGTTGAACGCGAACAATTGGGGGCTAAGGCACGTTTAGTGTTTGCAGATAATACCAGTACAAAAGTTTCCAGTACTAATTTTATGTCTTGGTTGACTGGTGGCGAAGAAGAAACCGAAGAAGAAGTTGGCGAAGATGTTGTTATGGGCGATGATTTGTATCAAATGGCCGTTAAATACTGTGCTGCGGAATTGGAGGCTTGTGGTGACAAGGCGGAAATGGAATCTATGCTTTATTCGCGTATGATAACCCAAGATTGTAAAAATTATGATGCATATCTGGCGGATCAAAAGGCAAATGCTGAATCAAATAAACGTATCGCAGAATCAGCGGTTCGCAAAGCACGCCTTGAAATGTTAGACACAACAAATAAATATAATCGTGGTGAATGTTTGTTAGCATATCGTTCTTGTGTTGCGGACAAGGGTGGATGTGGTGCAAATTTTGAAAACTGTTTGGATGCAGGTTTATTAAAACGTCGTTCGAATGCATGTGAAAATGTTTTGGATCAATGTATGGCGGTTCGCAGTTATGTTGAACAAGATTGGGCGGCAGAATCTAAAAACATATTGGAAGAAGCGGCCAAATATGCAGACAAAAACGAACGCGCAACATGTTTGGCAAAAGTTCAACTTTGTTTAGAAGAAGGTTGTTCAACATCAACAAATGCGGAATGTTTGACAAATGTGAATGTTGCGGCTGGTATTTGTCCTATTATCACAGAATGTGATGCAAAAATCCCAGGTTTTCAATCTGTTGTAAATGATAAATTGGGCTATTTACAAACAAAGTTCTGTGAAAATGATATCGATAAATGTTTGCAAGATAAGTGTGGTGTTGATTTTACAAAACCAGAATGTATCGGTAAAAAACCATATGAAATTGCAGCACTTTGTCCGCAAAGTATGTTCCCATCATGTAAAACCGCAACACAATATGATGTGATTGTGCAATCTGCAATTTTGCAAATGGATTACCAAATGATGCAGGGATGTGTGAATTATTTTGGTGAACAACTGGGCAAGGTTTGCGGTACAGATATGGCATGTTTGCCAATTGATTCAACAGTCGAATCCTTGTCTGAATTGCCAGATACCGAAGAAGGCTTGGCAAATTTGTATGCAACGGTTGTGGCGAATTCTGATGCCGCGGTTGAAGACTTTTTCAAACAATTTGAACAAGATAAAACCGTTGCAGCATGTGCAGATTCACAAAGTGTTGATGCGTCCAAGAAAGTCAAAGGCAGGAATACTTTGGGTGTAAGTGTATTTAATACTGCAAAATTGTTGGCAAAAATGTCTGCTGAAAAGCGTAATTTACGTGAACTTGATTCCAAGATTGCAGAATTAGCGCGCAAGAAAGATTTGAAGGAAGCAGAACAAATTTGTTTGAAAACTTATAAAACAGAAACACCAGATGAATCAAAAACAAATTATAGTTATATAAAAAGTGTTTCGTTTGAACCAAGTTTGCGTAATTGTCACGTGTGCCGTATGCAACAGGTTTGCGAAGAAGGTGGCGAATCCAAGGCTTCTTCTGCATTAAAGGCCGCAGCTGGCGGTTTGTCTGCGGGCGCATCAGCCGGGACAATGATAAATGCTGGATGGGGAACCGCAATCGGTGGTATTGTTGGTGCGGTTGGTGCTGGGGCATTGGGCGCTGTATCTGGTGGTAAAAAAGAATTCTGCCAAGAAATTGAATCTTGCGAAGATATAAATATGTAATACAAAATCGGAGAGAGAGAAAATGAGAAAAATATTACATTTTGGTTTGTGTTTGGGATTAATGGCGGCTTTTGTTGGATCGGTTGATTCTTTTGCTGCGACTAAAAGCACTGCAAAGAAACAATCTGCTCTTTCTGCCGGAACAAAAGTTCGTGCCAAGGTCGAAGCGACAGGCATCTATGACGAAGAATGTTATAACCAATATTTTGGGTGCATGGACCAATTTTGTATTGCAGACAATGAAAATGGCGGGACATGTATGTGCAGTGATGATGCCGCAAAATATGATGAACAATTGGAATCTATTAAAAAGATATTGGCAGAAGCAGAACGTATCGGAACAGAAGAAGTAGAAAGAATTCAGGCTGGTGCAAATGCAGATATTATCTTTAATGGTGGTGAACGTATTTATAAAGAAGATGGCAGTGTGGTAAAGGCTGGTGAAAAAAAGAAAGAAACCGAAAAGATTTCATGGACTTCTATATATGATATGGAAGAGGAAGAAGAATTTGATGATGAATGGGCAGAAATAGATTTGTCTGATAAAGTTGGTAAAGAATTATATACTTCTGCACACAAATTATGTAAAGAACAGATGCCAGATTCTTGTTCCAAAGATATGACCCTTTTAACACAAATGTATTCGCGTCAAATAATTTCAGATTGCAAAGGTTTGGCTAATTCTATCGCACAAAAGAAACAAGAAGCAGATTCTATGCTGGCCAAGGCCAAGGCTGCTGTGCGTGGCGCATTAAAAGAAAGTTTCGAAGAATCTAATAAATATGATCGTGGTACATGTATGGTTGAATATAAAAAATGTATGATGAGTTCAGATGCTTGTGGTTCTGATTGGGGACAATGTGTGTTTACCATTGCGTCTGAAAATATGCAAAATAACGAGGCTTCAAGTGTTGCTGGAACAAAGGTTGAAACAATCAATACTTATGATATTACCGCGTCAACTATGGAAATTTTGGAATCAAAACGTTTTATTTGTGAAAAGGTCTTAGACAGTTGTGTTGCTGTTCGTGACTATGTTTGGAACGATTTCTTACGTGAAGCCGCCCCAACAATAAGATTGGCAGAATCAAATATTGAATCGCAAAAGCGTCAATCGTGTTTGACTGATATTTCAAATTGTATCCAAAAAGCATGTAAAGATGATATCGTTGGTAAAGGAACCGCAACAATGGATGCGTGCCTTGCACGTCCAGATATGGCACGTTCTTTCTGCAAGATTCAAATTGAACCATGTGAACGTATGGAACCACAAATTTGGGATTATGTGGTAAGCAAATTGGCTGCGATGCGTGTTGATGCATGTACAGCTGAAGTCAAAGAATGCTTTACCGCCGAAGACAGATGTGGCAAAGATTTTGTGAATTGTATCGGTATGGATTTCAATTATATACACGATATTTGCCCAATCGATAAATTAGTTGTATGTAAACAGGCAAACCCAGATTTCAAAATGTCAGATTTGGATTCTATGTTGATGGGTTTATATCTTAACATAGATAACAAGGCATTGGAAAATTGCCAAAATCTTGCCGAACAAAAGATGGCAGAATTATGTGGATCAACAACAGATTGTAATTCGTTTGCGGCGGATTCATATCTGGGAACAGGGTCTGTAAAATCACAAAAAGACGGAACAACATATCGTGTAACCGGTATGATATCATTTGGTTCTATCAAAATGGGTGATGCGGCTGGAACTGTAAAAGATAATGGCAAGGTTTTGAACCCAGGTGAAATTGGTGTCGAAGAATATATCGCAGAAATAAAAAGCAGATATCCAGAAGAATCAAATGCAGGCATAATATCATCAATCGAAGAAGAATTAAAGAATATCGCAGGAACAATTAACAGAACGATATCTTTGATTGAATCTGATCAGCAAATTCAATATTGTATCAATGGTCGCGATTTATCACAAATCAATGGCAAGGGAACAAAAGATAACACAACCGTTGCGCGTTTCCCGAATTTGTTGAATCAATATCGTGTTATGATTGGTATGGCGGCACTTCGTAAGGCACAAGATAATTATAACAAGAAAGTTGCAGATGCGATTGAAGAAGCCGCGCATAATTCATCGGCGGAAATCGCGCAATTTATGTGTCAAAAACTGGGCGATATGGGTAATGCATCATTTAATTTGAATCGTATTTCTGAACAATCGCCGTTAACATCACCGTTCGCAATATCTTATGATGTTGGTGCTGGATTGTCGACACGCGCTCTTATGGAAGGAGGCCAGGGCACAATAAAGCAAGGTGGTGATACATTTAAATATCGTGGCAGAACATCGATGAATTCTGGATTCGTCAAAGAAAGCCGTGCAACATTTGACAAAGCCAGCAGAACTTGTCATATTTGCACAACAACAACAACAACATCTTGTAAAAATATGACGAAATATTTCAAATCGGAAAGTGATTGCAATGTTCAGACAGGCGAACCGGTTTGTGAAGATATAAAGATGTAAAATAAACCGCCCAAACGGGCGGTGTTTTTTTTGTCGTGATGTTGGCAATCGTTCCTAGTTATTTTTGTGCGTGTATTTGATACCATTTGGTTATGGAAAACAAAATAACAAATGGAGAAAAATCATGAAAAAAATATCTGTTATGGCATTGATTGCGTTGTTGCCAATTTGTTCATCTTTTGCAGCGAACGGTAGAAATATGAATAATATGAATACACAACCGGCTGTTTGGTCAGTAACAGAAGTTGTTTCTTTGCCAGATGATACACCGGTTGTGATGCGTGGCCGTATAACAAAAAATATGGGTGATAATATTTTTGTTTTCGAAGATGCTTCGGGTACAATTATGTTGGAAATAGATGAAGAATCTTGGAACGGGAACACTGTTCGTGTTGATGATATTGTAACTGTATACGGCAGTGTTGACAAAGAAACAAATTATACCGAAGTAGATGTTGATTCTATCGTAAAATAAAAAATGCCCATTGGGCATT
>CALYRP010000060.1 GCA_945483255.1 uncultured Pseudomonadota bacterium | reverse complement strand
ATTATAAGGTACCGGCGATATAAATTGATCATATGTTAAATCTAAGACCTTGCCTGTTTTTTTGTGAACCAACCAATGATGCCCATATTTCCATTTTTCTTGATCAATAGCCATCAATTGCCAATCGTGCCAATCCATTGCAAGCATAAAAGTGATACTGGACACACGACAAAATCCCGCAGAATCATAACCCAAATCCCAAATATTGTTGGGTGAGTTCGTTAAAAACGTAGCTTTTTTGATTTCTTTATTTGTAAAAGATTTGCGAAACAATTGGACAAAATGAATTGCGCGCGCCCTTTTTTCAGGCTCTAAATGCATATCATCAATTTGTGCCAAAATTTTTTTGGTTGCTTGTTTATATAAAACAGGGTCTTTATGTAATCTCATAACAAGTATTATAACATTAAAATCCCCACAAATCAATGTGGGGAACAATATTTTATAATTCGGTCAATGGCCAACGGGGGCGGGGCGCAATCGGTTCAGAAACAACCTTGCCAATACGATAATTTTCAAGTCCAGCCCACGCAATCATTGCGCCATTATCAGTACATAAACTCATTGGTGGTGCGGCAAATAACATACCAGATTTGTTTGCCAATTCTTCCATTGCAGCGCGCACAGCGCTGTTTTTAGCAACGCCGCCAGCAACAACCATTGTTTTTGGGTGCGCGTTTTTTACGCGTTCATCATGTAATGCGTTGTGTAATCTGTTTGTGATACAATCAACCACCGCAGATTGAAAAGATGCACAAAAATCATTTATAAATGTTTCATCAATATCTGATTCAGGTGTTTTATCCAACATCATACGTGCCGCAGTTTTTATGCCAGAAAACGAGAAATCGCATCCTGGTTTATCGCATAATGGTCGTGGAAAATGAAAACGTTTTTTATCACCCGATTGTGCGCGTTTATCAACAATTGGCCCACCAGGATATCCCAATCCCAACATTTTTGAAATCTTGTCAAAGGCTTCGCCAGCGCTGTCATCCAATGTTTGTCCGATTAATTCATATTGTCCGACACCATGGACCAATAAAATCTGACAATGTCCACCAGATGCCAACATTAACAAATATGGAAATTCTACATCTATATTTGTCGCAGAATCAGTAGCAGACGTGGATTTAAGGCGTGGAACAAGTGCGTGTCCTTCCAAATGATTAACTGCGACCAATGGTTTGTTTGTCGCGTTTGCGATACCATTTGCCGCCATCCATCCAACTAATACACCGCCAATTAAACCAGGCCCAGCGGTTGCTGCAATAACATCAATATCATCAATTGTTTTGTTTGCGCGTTCCAGCGTTAATTTAATTACTTCATCAATTGCCAAAATATGTGCACGCGCCGCTAATTCTGGAACAACGCCACCATATTTTTGATGTTCTGGGATTTGTGAATAAATAATATGCGATAAAATATTGCGGTCGCTGTCCACGATTGCCGCACTGGTTTCGTCGCAAGATGATTCAATCCCCAAACAAAGCACTGATTTATCAGAATGCGCATTTGGTGATGTAGACCCCATATCTGTTATAATTAAATTTTCGTTATTCATTTTTGTTCTTCATTTTGAATTATGGCTTTATCGCAAAGCACAATTGCATATTGAATTTGCATGTCGTTTGCATGTGGCAAAAATGCGATTTTATCGACACATTTTATTAATAAATCTTGATTAATTGGTTTTGAAACAACGCGATTGATTGTTTCAATACGTTGTTGTTCGTTTAAAGAAAACCATTTCCCCATACGTGCGTTTTCAAATGTTTGATTTGGTCGCATAAACAAACCAAGTATAATGAAAGTCATCAAAACAAAAATTATAATAGATGCTTTTATAAATAATTTAATTTGTCGTATATTCATTTTTATTCACACTTTTCAAGCCACACATCATAAGTATTATCTTGCAACGGGTTTTGACCAGGTTCATTATGATTCATCCAACCACTAAAAATTCGACCATCTGTTTTTGTATAAATTTCAAGAAAGACAAAAAAGTTTTCGGCATCAAATGGATCACTTTGTTTGCAATTACGAATTGTAATTGTTAATCCATCGTGTTGAATTGTATTTCCAACAACGCCAGAAACAATTTGGGTTTTCCCAGCCGCCTTGTTCATAATACGCAAAACAGCTGTATCTTTTTCAACATATGCAAAAGCAGGGGAACCAGATAATAAAAACAGGGGTGTTAAAACGAAACACAATTGTTTTAGTATTCTCATTTTTGCACCCCCGTTAACTATTTTATGCAAAGATTAATCTTCGCTGCTTTTTTTAGCAGTTGCAGACAAATCTTCAACAATACGAGCCTTTTTGCCAGACAAACCGCGCAAGAAGAACAATTTCGAACGACGGACTTTACCGACACGAACTTTTTCAATCTTTTCGATTGCTGGGCTGTATAATGGGAATTTGCGTTCTACACCAACGCCATAAGATTCACGACGTACAGTGAAAGAAGCATTATTTCCGTTTCCGCCATCGCGTGCAATAACAACACCTTCGAATAATTGGATACGGAATTTATCACCATCTTTAATTTTAACATGAACTTTTACTGTATCACCCGCTTTGAATTCAGGGATAACTTTGTTACCTTTCAATTTAGCAACTTGTTCTTGTTCAATTTTTTTAATTATGCTCATTTTAGTTTTCCTTTATTAAATCCGGTCGACGTTCTTTTGTTATGTCAGCCGATTGTTGTTTCCGCCACCGTTCGATATTGCCATGGTGACCGGACAGCAGGACTTCTGGGACTTTGTGTCCACGCCATACTGACGGACGGGTGTATAATGGCCATTCAAGCCCGCCGATTTCGAAACTTTCATTTTGGACGGCTTCAGCGCCGCCACCCAATACATTATCCAACACGCGAACGGCGCTGTCAACTAAAACTTGCGCCGCGATTTCGCCGCCAGATAACACATAATCACCGATAGATACTTCTTCGATATCATATGCGTCAATTACCCGTTGATCAATACCTTCATATCGACCACAAAGCAGGGTTATTGTATCACATTTTGCATATTCGTGCACTAATTTTTGATTCAAAACGCGCCCGCGCGGTGAAAAGAATATAATTTTCCCAGGATTTTCAATGGAATCAATGGCATTTCCCAATACATCTGGGCGCATGACCATCCCGGCACCGCCACCAAATTGTTCGTCATCCACACTGCCGTAGTTATTTATTGCAAAATCACGAATATTGATTGTTTTATAAGACCAAATACCTTTGTCAAGTGCACGTCCAACAACCCCTTTATCAAGGGTGCCGGGGAACATTTCCGGAAAAACAGTCAATATATTAAAATGCATTTATCGTCCGTTTATTACCATATTTGGGAGTCCATAAAACCCATAACCAATTTTGTGGCATTAATACATTTTTCATCAGCAAAACCATCAGGGACCCTAAAACTTTTTTGCATTTATATCACCTTTATTGTTTTGTTTTTGACATCAACATCTGCGTTTTTAAAAGAAACCATATCTCCGTTATCTAATTCGATAATATCGCCACCACCAAAGTTTTGAAAACAATCAACGATGCCTATCTTTGTCCCGCCGCGAATAACATCAAACCCAATTAAATCAGATTGATAGTATTCGTTTTCTTTTAATTTTGGTAAATCATCACGCAAAATAAATAATTCTGTTCCACGTAATGATTCAACGGTATTTCTGTCCGTAATACCGTCTATTTTTGCAATTATAATATTTTGCTTTAACACACGAACAAAATGGAATTGATTGGATTCGCATTTATCGCATATAATATGAAAAGATTTAAAATCGTTTGGTGACGCAGCAAAACTTTGCACACGAAATTCACCGCGAATTCCCTGGGGTGTAACAATTTTCCCAACCAAGATTTTATTGTTTTCATTCATGTTATATTAAAACCAAACCTGGCGGTATCACCCGCCAGGTTATAAAGCAAAATATTATTCAGCAACAGCTTCTGATGCTGTTTCTTCGGCTGGTGTTTCAGCTGCTTCTTGCGCAGGTGCTTCTGCGGCAGCCTTTGCGGCGGCTTCTGCAGCTGCTTTTTCTTCTGCGATTTTTGCCAATTTGTCGGCTTTGTCTTTCGCTTTCATCTGTGTTTTTTCAGATGGTTGATTTTTCTTTGTTTGATTTGGAATTGGTTTTGCAGCAACCAAGCCCGCATTTACCAAGAATTTGTAAACACGGTCAGATGGTTTTGCGCCCTTGGCCATCCAAGATTTTACTTTTTCAATATCCAAAACAACGCGTTTTGCATCATCTTTTGCCAACATTGGGTTGTATTTACCAACTGTTTCCAAAATTGCCCCCGAATTACGTGCATTACGAGAATCTGTAACGACTACGTGATAATAAGGACGTTTTTTTGCACCATAACGTGCTAATCTGATAACTGTTGCCATTTTATTTTGCTCCTTGTTTTTTGCTTGTCCACCACAGCCTTTGGCGACGGTGGGTTATCTTTTTTTCCCGAAAACGCCACAAACAAAACCGCCATCAAGAGCGAAAACTCGCCGGTTGATGTTCCTTGTGCATACCGCACACAGGATTATTATTAATGGCAATCTTTGGGATTTGCAGGGATATTATGTATTAAAAAATGCATAAAGTCAAATATTTATTATTAAATTCTGGACAAATAACTGTGATTGATATATTATTCGTTCAAATTGCGGGCGTGGTATAATGGCAGAACGAAAGCTTCCCAAGCTTTAGACGAGGGTTCAATTCCCTTCGCCCGCACCAGAAATTCAACCGACCTTTGTGTCGGTTTAATTTATGGATTGCGGCGGTGGAAGAGAACCCGACAAAAGGGTTCGTAAACAAGTAGATTTTGCAAGCATAAGCGTGGCGAAATCGTTACGGTTTCCACGCAGGCAAAGCCAAGGGACTCCCTTTGCCCGCACCAAGATCAAAGTTGGTCGTGCATGAAGCGGGCATCCTTGTTATGCACACATCAATTCGTTGCTAATAACGCAACTCATTGTGTGTTTATACACTCGGATTCCCTTCGCCCGCACCAAAAATTCAACCGACCTTTGTGTCGATTTAATTATTTTATTATTTCTTTATAATGATTTAACATATCGTTTATTCT
>CALYRP010000059.1 GCA_945483255.1 uncultured Pseudomonadota bacterium | reverse complement strand
GGAGATGAAAAAAAAGTGAATTCGAATTCAAATTTTTCATGGTAAAAAATATGGTACAATAATAATTATGAATAATAAAGCGAAATTTGACACATACGCATTGATGATGCGCCAATGGTCTGGGCGTATGAATTTGGTTGCCCCCAGTACGTTAAACGATATTGAAAACCGACATTTTGCGGACAGTGCGCAATTGGCGGATGTTTTGCCGCGTGACGCGGAAATTATTGATTTGGGCAGTGGCGCTGGATTCCCAGGTATTGTTCTGGCAATTTTAGGTTGGCATGTGACGTGCATTGAATCAATTGGCAAAAAAGTATCATTTTTAACCGCGGTTAAAGACGAGTTAAAATTGGAAAATTTAACAATTTACCACGGACGGGTTGAAGATTTTGTTCGGCAAATGCCGGCAAAAACATCAAATTATGTTTTTACAGCACGTGCATTTGCGCCGCTGGTTAAAATTTTGGATTATGTATCAAAAACAAAATGTCGGCTTTTTTTATTAAAAGGCCGGGAAATTGAAAACGAAATCAAAGTCGCAAAAGCAAAACACAAATTTGATTATGAATTATATAATTCCGAAGCAGGCGACGATTTTATAATTGATATTTTCAACATAAAATAAAGAATTATTTCACACGAAATAATAAATAACTTATTGTTTTTACGCATTTTTAATATTTATATTGACTATTTTTTTGCTATTTAATATGCTGTCTTTATCAAAAAAGGAAAGTTTAAAATGGCAAAAATAATATCTTTTGCGAATCAAAAAGGTGGTGTTGGCAAAACAACAACAGCGATAAATATCGCCGCATCTTTGGCAGCAATTAAAAAACGCGTTTTATTAATTGACCTTGATTCCCAAGGCAATGCAGGAACAGGACTTGGTTTTATACGCGCATCACATAAACAAAGTGTATATGGGACACTAATTGGTACTGCCGGCGTTGCTGAAAACATATTAACAACAGCGGTTTCAAACATGCATTTACTGCCCGCATCGGCGAAATTAGCCGGCGCAGAATTAGATATGCTAGATTTAGATAACCGTGAATACAGATTGCGCGACGCATTGAAACCTGTTTTAAATAATTATGATTATATACTGATTGATTGTCCGCCTAATCTTGGCATGTTAACAATAAATGCACTTTCTGCGTCCGATTACGTAATAATACCATTACAATGTGAATTTTTTGCATTAGAAGGAGTACAACACTTGCTTTCCACGATACGCGCAATTCGTGAAAAATGGAATCCAAACCTTGATATTCTTGGCATGGTTTTAACAATGTATGATAAAAAATTGGGGTTAACACATGCGGTCGAAATGGATGTTCGCAACACATTTGGTGATAAAGTTTTCAAAACTGTTATTCCACGTAATGTTCGTATATCAGAAGCGCCAAGCCATGGAAAACCAGCCCTTTTTTACGATTTCAAATCAACCGGGGCCCAGGCGTATTTACGCGTTGCAACCGAAGTAGTTAATGCACTTGAACAAAGGGATTAAAAATGACATCTAAATTCTTGGGAAAATCATTGGCACAATTAAATGAAGAAATGGGAACAGCGCCGGATATTTCTGTGTTAACCGGCGAACAACGCGTTGTTGTAAAACAAATACCTGTTGTACAAATCAGCCCGAATCCAGATCAGCCACGAAAAATATTTAACGAATCAGAATTAAAAGATTTGTCTGAATCTATAAAAGAAAAGGGCGTATTGGTCCCAATTATATTGCGCAGCGTTCAAAACAAACCATATCTTTATGAAATTGTTGCCGGCGAACGCAGATACCGCGCCGCACAAATGGCGAATTTGAGCGAAATTCCGGCATTGGTAAAAAATTTAGATGATAAAAACGCAATGGAAATTGCATTGATTGAAAATGTCCAGCGCGAAAACCTGAATCCAATCGAAGAAGCCGATGGTTATGAAAATTTAATGCAAAAGTGTGGATATTCTTTGGAAGATTTATCGAAATTAATCGGAAAATCAATCAGTTATATCAGAAATCTGATGCGCATAAATTCATTACCAGAATCTGTAAAACAATTAATAAAGGAAGGAAAGATATCAGCATCACATGCACGAACAATCGCGGTTTCTGAAAACCCTGAACAATTGGCGCACGATATTATAAATAACAATCTGTCGGTCGCCGAAACACAAAAACAAGTTAAAAATTCGAATCGATCAAAATCCAGCCGCAATATTGTAAAATCTACTTTGGACGCACAATATGTTGCAAAAATCGAATCGAAATTATCCAAACATTTGGAAACTTCTGTTAAATTACACGAAAAACGGGGCGGGGCGGGTCAATTTATAATTTCATTTGACAATCGTGTTCAAATGGAAGATTTAATTAATAAATTATCCAAATAAAACAAATAATAAAAAATACCGGCAATTGCCGGTATTTTTAAATAACAAAGTTAATATTATTTAACTGTTGTTGTTGCGTTACGATTGTATTTCCAAACGTCTTCGCCAGAACCTTTGACCAATGGGCGTTCTTTACCGTAAGAAATTGTAGAAATACGGGAAGCAGCTATGCCATCGTTAACCAAAACTGCTTTCGCAGCATTTGCACGACGTGCACCCAATGCCAAGTTGTATTCTGTAGAACCACGTTCGTCGCAGTTACCAGCGATTTGGATTTTTGTTCCTTCGTGGTTTTTCATATACAAAGATTGACCCAACAAGTTGTTTTCTGCTTCTTCAGAAATTTCTGCTGAATTGAAAGCAAAGAAAACGCGTTGATTGTTCAAATCAGAAGGTTCGACAATACTGGATCCACCGCAAGCGGCCAACAATCCTGTAACACCTGCTAATAAAGCAAAATTTACTATTTTCATGAAAATACTCCCTTGAGTTTTTGTTGCTCAAGTTATATTCTATATCAAGAACATTGAAAAATCAAGGAATAAAACATGGGAAATGATGCACTGTTAGATTTAAACATGGCCGGTGTTAAATGGGAACTGTCCGAAAACACAGAAAAACAGAACATAAAAAAGATTCCACAACAACAATCTCTGCTTTCTGGTGCACCAACAAACAAACCTGTTATTATTCCACCATCTGCACCATTAACATTAGATACTGTGAAATCTATGGTAGAAAGACCAAATGATATTGATTCGTTGGTGCGTATGATTGCAGAATTTAACCATCCGTTGCGTGCCAGTGCAACAAATGTTGTTTTACCAAATATTGCATCCAAACCAAACGGATTATTAATTATTACAGATTTTCCAAGTATTGATGATGATTTATCTGGAAAAATATTATCAGGCCCAGCCGGTGAATTAAGCGATAAAATGTTATCTGCAATTGAAATGTCGCGTGAAAATGTTTCTATTATTCCATTGCTTTTCTGGCGCACGCCCGGGGGGCGCACACCAAATCGCGAAGAACTGGATTTATCTTTGCCATTTGTTAACAAAGCAATTGAAATGTTGGCACCAAAAATTGTTATTACTTTTGGCACATTAAGCACAAACGAAATTGCAAAAACAAACCTGAACGACGTTCATGGCAAAGAAATACAAACAGAAAACGGATACACGATTATTCCAATGTATCATCCAAATTATTTACTTTTAAAACCAAGTGCAAAAAAAGATGTATGGGCGGCGCTTCAAAACATTCAAAAAATGTTGAAAAACCCATAAAAATATTTAATAATTAGCGCACAGTTTATAAAAGGAGCACAACTATTAAACCAAATAATAACAATGCCAAAGGGCGCGATTTGGGCCCACGCATGAACGAAAAAATATTCGCAAAATCTGTCCAGGTAATAAGTGCAGACGGCCAAAACCTGGGTGTTATGGAAACTTCAGCTGCTTTGAATATGGCGTATGATGCCGGACTTGACTTGGTTGAAATTAATGCCAATGCATCGCCTGTGTTGGTAAAAATCATGGATTACGGCAAATTCAAGTATGAACAGAAAAAACGCGCAAACGAAGCACGCAAAAAACAAAAAACAATCGAATTAAAAGAAGTTTGGGTAAAACCTTTTATCGAAGAAAACGATTTGAATATCAAATTAAAAAAAGTTTTCGAATTTTTAGAAGAGGGCAACAAGGTTAAAATCGCCGTTATGACCAAAGGCGCAAAGAAAGTTTTGGCACGCGGTCGTGATGCTGTTCCACAATTGTTTGAACACATAACCGAATTAATCGGGGACAAAGGCAGCGTTGAATCAAAATCAAAGCCTGATGAAAGAACAAAATCAATTATAATTGCCCCGGCAAAATAATCACCGCCCATTTGGGCGGTTTTTATATAAAAAATCACCTTTAATTGTTGCAAATCTGTGTTTTATCGGCTATCTTAAAATCATTGATACAGAAAGGGTAAAACAATGGATAAAGAAAAACTTTCTTTTGAAGAAGCCTATAAACAATTAACTGAATTGGTTCAAAAAATGGAAAGTGGCGATATGCCATTGGCTGATTCGGTCGCGGCATACGAACAAGGTATTAAATTAAAAGCATATTGCGAACAATTATTAAAAGAAGCCGAATTAAAAATTGAAACATTAAAAGTTACAAATGCCGGTGAATAAATATGGCTGAAAAAAATAAATTATCACCAGTTATGCAACAGTATGTTGATATGAAAGCGGAAAATCCGGACGCATTGCTTATGTTCCGCCTTGGTGATTTTTACGAGGCTTTTTTTGAAGATGCAAAAACGGTCAGCGAAACACTTAGTCTGGTTTTGACACATCGTGGCACCGACGGTTTTGGTGTGGATGTTCCGATGTGCGGTATTCCATGGCACGCATCTGACAATTATTTTGGCCGTCTTGTCAAAGCGGGATTCAAGGTTGCATTGGTTGAACAAATGGAAACACCGGCACAGGCCAAACAACGCGGACACAAATTTATTGAACGCAAGGTTATTCGTGTTTTAACACCCGGAACATTGACTGATGAAAACTTATTAACACCTAAAAAATCGAATTTCTTGGTTTCAATTGTGAATATTGACGGTGCAAAATTTGATTTGGCTGGATGCGATATTTCAACTGGCGAATTTTTTATCGGCGAAACAGATTCAATTATTGATGATATGATTCGCATTAACCCAGCTGAAATAAT
>CALYRP010000058.1 GCA_945483255.1 uncultured Pseudomonadota bacterium | reverse complement strand
TGTTTTGTGTGATGTTGCCGACATTGGTTTGCTTGTTGTTTTGGTGGATGCCACAGAAAGAAAAAGAAACAAAAAAATCATCGCTAGATATTTTATTTGATTTATTGACCCCACAATATATAAAAAGGTTTTTAATTGCGATTGTAATTGTTGGTTTGCGTAAATTTATAATGTCGCATCCGAAAGCGAAAGATTTTTTTAGTGATGTCAATTCTGTGATAAAGAAAAAAGATTGACAAAATAATAATTTTGTATTATATTTTCGTGTGTAAAAAACAGGAAATATAAATGTCTGAAAAATTTTGTATATTTTGTGGTGAAAAGCCGAAAGATAAAAACCAAGAACATGTTATTCCACAATGGCTGATTCATATGACCAAGCGTGAAAAGGGTGATGTGTTTTCGCTTTATCCTGATGCAAAAATGCATTTGCCATTTATGCGTTTTACTTTTCCAGCATGCACAGAATGCAATTCAAAATATTCACGTATGGAAGCAATGGTAAAACCAGTATTGGAACGCGTTTTGTCCGGGCAATCTATTTCGGGTGCGGATGCCAGTTTGTTAATGGATTGGTTTGACAAGGTTCGTATTGGGCTTTGGTTATCGAATATGTATTATAATCCAAAATTAAAGCAAGAAATCGGGCCGCACTTTTTCATAGATTCACGTGTGGCAAAAACGGACAGAATGTTATCTGTTCAAAAATTGAAATTAAGTGATTCTGAAAACAAGGGTATTTATTTTAACGGAACACAAACGCAATTATTTAATTATTGCCCAAGTGCTTTTACAATGGTGATAAATGATTATTATTTCTTTAATGCATCAAATAATAATCTGGTGTCGCCACGTGTTGGTTTTCCGGCTTTGTCTGATGTAAAAGTGGAAGATGAATCAACTGGTTCTTTATCCGCAGATTTTATAACCGGTCGTCACAAGGTTGCAAATCCAATAATTCAAAGTTTTATACCAAACAAAGAATCAATAACTTTTTATCAACCCATATATCGTGATTATTTGTGTATACCAGATTTTCCAAAAGATGATTATGTCGTTGAACACAGTTATGATGTATCAAATGGATTGGGTGGTGTGTTTGTTCAAAAAGGTAATGCGGGTAATACCAGATACCTGCATCCAACCGACAAAGTCGGCACAAAATTAAATTCAATACCAATGCCTGATATTTCAAGTGATGTATTACAATTCCAAAATGCAATTCAAAGTAAAAACATTGTATCCAGCCCCGATACCTTGTTGGGTAAAAATATAAATGCGATTATACTGGATTCAATGAAAAGACAAAAATAAAAAACGCACCATTCGGTGCGTTTTAATTTCTGGTGCCGGTTGTCGGACTTGAACCAACGACCCTCTGATTACAAATTATAAAACGTCTGCTAACTTGAACTTAATTCCGATTATCTGCAACTTATTTTATCGCACTAAATCAGGCTTTTTATGTGACTTAATTGGGATTTTGTTTAGTTTTGCTCAAAAAAGTCTTATTATTTACACAAATGAAAACAAAATTTAATTTTTCACAGGCTACTTTGTCTAACTTAGCAACACCATCAAAAAGTGAAAAACATTACATTGTGCGAGACAGCATTCAACGTGGTTTAATACTTATGGTTAATTATGGTGGCACCAAAACGTTTTATTTTCGCACGAAATTTAATCGTAAAAAGATAATGATAAAAATTGGTATGTTCCCGTATGTCAGCATTGAAATAGCACGTAATAAAGCATTTTTGCTGTATAATGGCATACGTAATGGCGATTTAGCACAAAATAAGCCCATATTAACAGTTTATGAACTGTTTTATAATGAATATTTACCAAAATATGCGAAAGTTTTTAAGAAGTCTAACACCTGGCAAGAAAACGAACGTATATTTAATAAACATTTTGCGACACTTAAAGACAAAAACGTTAACGAATTAGATAGGAATATTATTGATAATTGGCATAAAAATATAGGTCATAATAACGGCTTATATATGGCAAACAGATGTTTGGCATTAATGCGACATATGCTTAATATGGCGATAGACTGGGGTTTTATACAGGTAAATCCTGCAACACATATTAAATTGTTTCGTGAAATTGCTCGTGATAGGTTTTTACAGCCTAATGAAATACATAATTTTATTACTGCCTTGCAATCAACAAGTAATATGCAAATAAAACACTTTATATTGCTGTTGTTATTCACAGGACAACGCAAAAGCAACATTTTATCGCTAAGATGGGAAAACATAAACCTACAAAACAATCTGTTATATCTGCCTGATACAAAGAATAATCAGCCACAACAGATACCGCTTACACAACAAGCAATAAATGTTTTAAACGAAATTGGTATAAAAGATACTGGTTGGGTGTTCCCCAGCAAAGATAGCAAAAGTGGACATTTGGAAAGTCCAAAGAGTTTTTGGAAAAGATTGCTTAAAAATGCTGATATACAAAATTTACGTATGCACGATTTGCGAAGAACAATGGGTTCATATCAAGCAATTATAGGCAGCAGTATGAATATTATTGGTAAATCTTTGGGACACAAATCTTTACAATCAACAGCAGTATACGCAAGGCTTTCATTGGCACCTGTGAGAGATTCAATGCAAAAAGCAACTGACGAAATTTTGAAATATTAAAAAAATTAAATTTTTTCATGTTGTTGTTCACTTCTGACTATTCGCTAGTATATAATGCACAAAATTTTCAAATTAACCCTTAAAATATGGAGCAACAAATGATTGATTTTAATGTTGATATTGGTTTTATTAAACAAACAAAACAGCAAAAAGAAGAAATATATACCCCTTTTTATCTGGATATAAGCAAATTCCCATCGTTGTTTATAGATTGTAACAACACTAATGTACAAGATTTGATTTCTCATAGAATAAAAATAAAAAGTGGATGTTTTACTCAAAAAGATCGTGTTAAACGTGTTATCATTGACGATTATATTGTTACAGAAACTTCTATGTTTGAACCCGGCAAATACAGTTGGCGTCGCCCTGATACAATGCTAAAACGTATAAATTCTATCGCAACAAAAATATATGAGGATTATAAAAATAATCCTAATTTTTTTCCACATACTAAATACATAATTGTTGTAAATGGAATACAAGGGCTAGAACAACACATACTTAATTTATTGCCAAAATTGGGTCCGATAGGCATGTATTTGACAATTGTTGACGATTCACAAAAAATTGAAGCATATCAAGATATATGTTCTCAAATATATGGTAAAATAACTTATTGTGTTAATAAAGATATTGAATTAAATGATAAAACAGAAACAGATTATCCAATCGGGTTTGAAAAGCAAGAACACGTGTGTATATTAGAACGTTTTCGGTTGCAACAAGAACAATATCCGGTTATATACCCGCGAACTTTCTATAATGATTTTGAAGAATTAACACATTTTAGTAAGTTATGGGCAAAAACAATGTCAAAACACAATAAAAAAGACTTGTATAGTCATGATTAGATTGCTACACTAGGTATTGAATCATAAAAACAATGGTTCTGGGCTTGGAAACCCATTCTGTCTCGTCTAGTGAGCAGACGTTAACTGCCTCCAACTGTGATGGTTGGAGGATTCGTGAATACACTGAATAACGAATGCAGTTTAGATAGAATTGTTTCCAACCTCCAACCGCCTGTTTTTATGATTTGGCGGTATTTTTTTTACTTAAAAAAAGGAGAAACAGTATGTCTGTTAAATTTCAAAATGGTGACATTCGTGATAATGGACAATTATTGGGTAAATTAAATGGTGATGTTATAAGAAATGCTACTGGTACAACGTTGGGCAGAACAAGAAATGATGAAATACGCAGTCCTGTCGGAGCCTTAGTTGGCAAAGTGCGTAATGGTTCTGTTTATACTGCTAACGGTTCTCGTATTGGCAGTGTTAATGATTATATGATTGATGGCATGCAACATGAAAAGGATGTGAATATTGTTGCTGCATATCATTTTTTGGTAAAGAAGTTCTTTTAGCAAGTGTTTTTTTAATATAAAAAGGAGACATAATATGGCTATAAAGAAAGGGTTGGCTGCATTTAATCTTAAAAATGCTAACATTGTTATTTTGGGAACATTTCCAAGCGATACTTCATTGAACGAACAAGAATATTATTCAGATAGTCGCAATCAATTTTGGCAACTGTTAGGCTTAGAAAAACATGATATAAAAGGTTTGAAACAGTTAAATATAGGTTTGTGGGATGTTATTGCTTCTTGTGAACGTGATGGTAGCGCAGATAAGACTATAAAGAATGCTAAGTATAATGATTTGTCTGTTTTAAAGGGTAAAAATGTATTATTTAATGGTAAGAAAGCATACACATATTTCTTGACTGCTTTAAAACAACAAAAGTTAGATTTCAAAGTATCAGAAAATAACATTCTGCCATCAAGTAGCGCCGCATTGGCTGTTGAATTCACAAACAAAAAGAAACAATGGGAAAAAATTATAAATAAGTACAAATAAAGTTTTTCCTTAGAAAACAGCACATTTCGTCATAATATAGCAGTATATGAGTAAAAAAACGATGCTTTTAAATATAGATTTTAGCAAAGATTTAACATTAGATATACGTAAATGCCCTCATTTGCTTATAATAGGCAAAGGCGATCAGTATTCTGAATTTGCTGATAATATTCAAGAGCGGTATAATCACGTGAAAGATTTGAAACAAGAACTTTGTTGTTATAACTGGTGGGACAATACAGATGAAGATAACAATGATTTTAATGAAATGTTAGAAGAAAGATATAATCTTTTAAGTATGACTGATTTGACTAATATAGAACAATATAATCAAAAATTTAAATTTGACTACTGGTTTTATCATATTCTTTTGGCATCGCCATCTATATTAAAACATAATGCTTCAAAACAAGTTTTAATGAAAGGACGTGCTGTTGGAATGCATATGATAATGTTTGCTGATAGTGTTGCTGAATTTGGCGACGATGCTGATTTATTAGATATGTTTCCTGTTAAATTGGTGTACAAGGTAAATAATGCAGAAGAAAGCATATTGTTAACAGGTTGCTCTGGTGCCGAAAATTTAAAAGATAACGAATTTATGTTATGTGAACTTGGCAAACAGCC
>CALYRP010000057.1 GCA_945483255.1 uncultured Pseudomonadota bacterium | reverse complement strand
CTAAATATTTTTGCAAATCTGCATTCAAAGCCTTGTCAATTGCTTCACCCCAGGCTTGACCATTATATTTTTGGCGCAATACAGATAATGGAATATGTCCAGCACGGAAACCAGGCATTTTAGCGGTTTTTCCGAATTCTAATAAAACTTCATCAGCTGCTTTTTGTAAGTCTTCTGCGGCAATTTTGCCGGAAATCGAATAATGTAAATCTTTATTTTTTTCTTTTGTAAACATAATAATTCCCTTTGGATGTTAAACTGTGGCTGATTATACAAAGATTTTTTGGAAAACGCAACATAAAGATTAAAAAATAGTCTTGACAATATTCGTATATTTTATAGATTATCATACAGATGCATAAAACGGGGAAAATTATGAAAAATCAAAAATCTGATACACGTAAATTTTTTGAAACAATGTGGATAATGGTAAAGTATGATGTTTTGCCTTGGATGCTTGGGGCTGGTTTGGTGGCTGCGGTCATAATCGGTGCCCAAGATGTAAAATCGCAAAACAACAAAAAACAAATAGAAAAAGTTTTAAAAATAAAGTCTGACACATTAAATGTTCAGAACAACAGATAAAACTTGACAAAATTTATTTTTCGGTTATTGTATAGTGTGTAATAACAAAGGATTTGAAATGAAAAAAATTGAATCGGAACGCAATTGGAAAGATTTGGAACGCGCAGATAAAGCGGTCATAGCCATTGCTTGTTTGATGTGGTTGGCAATTTCTTTTGGGATTTTGCATCAATCTCATAAATTGGCACAATTAAAACAAAATGTGGTTAAATCAGAAATGGTAAAACATCGCTAATGTTTTTTATTTTAATAAAAAAAACCGCCAATTTGGCGGTTTTTTTGTTTGTTGTTCCAAACGATATTAACGTTTGCTGAACTGTGTAGAACGACGAGCTTTGTGGAACCCATAGTGTTTACGTTCAACAACACGGCTGTCGCGTGTAAGGAACCCTGCGACCTTCAAAGCTTTGCGTAATTCTGGTTCTGCTTTTTCCAATGCTTTGGAAATACCATGTTTTACAGCGCCTGCTTGACCTGATAAACCACCACCAATAACTTTCGCAACAACATCGTATGCGCCATCGCGTTTTGTTACGTCAAATGGTTGTACCAAAATCATTTGCAATACCGGACGTTTGAAATATTCTTTCATTGCAACGCCGTTAATTGTGATATTGCCTTTACCTGGCATTAAATATACGCGTGCAATAGAATCTTTTCTTTTTCCTGTTGCATAAACAGCGCCATTTAATTTTGCAGAAGAAACGCTTGCTTTTGCAGCGGTTGTTTTAGCAGCAGCTTTTGGTGCAGCGGCTTTTTTTGCAGGGGCTGCTTTCTTTTCAGTTGTTTTTGCAGCTGTTGTTTTTGTTGCTGCTGTTTTCTTTGTTTCTGTCATTATTCGCCCCTTTTGTTTTTACGATTCAATGATGCAAAATCAATAACGATTGGGTTTTGTGCAGCGTGTTTGTGTTCTGCGCCTGCATAAACGTGCAATTTAGTCAAACGTTTGTTTGCTAATGCAACAGCTGTACGACGTCCCATCATGCGTTTAACAGCGTTTGTGATTAATTTTTCAGGTTTTTCAGAACGCATTTGACCCAAAGTTCTTTCTTTGGTGCTGCCTGTCCAAAGTGAATGCCAAAAGAATTTTGTTTTTTCATCTTTGTGACCAGATAATGCAACCTTGTCAGCGTTGATAATGATAACATGATCGCCACAATCCATGTTTGGTGTCCATGTTGGTTTGTTTTTGCCGCGCAGGATATTTGCAGTATATGCCGCCAAACGTCCCAATGTGCAATTTGTCGCGTCAATCAGATACCATTTGGCTTCTAATTCGCTTTTCTTTAATGATTTTGTTTGTGCCATTGTTTTTTACCTTTTTAGTGTTTAAGTAAAATAGCGGACATAGTATGTGTTAAACCCGCGCAAAAGTCAAGAAAAATCTATATGGTAATATAATACCTTAGTGCTGTTTAAGGTGTTTATGTTTTATTTCGCCAAACATTAATTCTTTCTTTTCGCGTATTTGGCGCATAACTTTTTGTCGATTTTCTTTGCAGGTCTTTATACGATAGTTAGAACATGTAAATAAAGATTGATTGCTTAAAAGGCTGATCATTTCTTGTGCTAATATCATGGAACCGCGTTGTTTGTAAAAAAAGACGGCTTTTTCAGATAATTTATTTAAGATTTCATAAAGATGTTCGCCCCATTCTGTTGGTAATACATAATCATTTCTTGTATAAAGATTCAGGTCGTTATTGTAAACATACGCATAAGATATAAACATGTCTCGCCATTTATAAGCTTCTTGCTTTAATTCTTTTGATTTATATTTTGGTTGGGCAATCAAACCGTAATATCTTTTATAATGTCGGTTTTCACCATGTTTATTAAATATGCCGTTAAATATTTTTGCTGGTTTATACCGCATATATGGCTTGTTCTTTTTTAATTGTTCGTTCGAATTAAATTTTTTTATAAAGTCTGTTCTTTTGCGGATAAAATCATAAAAGCAAATCTTTGTTGTTTCGTTTGTAATTAAAGGTTTTACATTTAATGGATCCCACATTTCAGAAGATATGAAATAATATACTTTTAATATATTTTCATATGTGGCGTATTGTTCGGGATTTGTTACGACTTTTTCAATAAAATCTGCATTGGCGGCAAATTGTTTAAAAGGTATTTTTTTGAACAATTCTATATGTTTATATGCCTGCCCGTACAATGTAGCCCCCTTTTATTATTTTTGTCTTTGTTTCAAATTTTCTTTTATTTGTTGATATTTTGCTTTGTCGTGTTTCAATTCGCCAAACATTGCTTGCTTGTGCAAAACGATATCTTTTATTGTTTTCTGTTTTTGTTCGTAAGATTCTGCATATTTGTTTGCATTATGGTGTCTTAATATTATACCTTGGCTGAACAACAAATTATTAAATTCTTCTGCTAATATGACAGAACCTTTTTTTTGATTTAAACCACATCCGTTATCAATTAAATCTGCTTTTTTTAACAATTTTGTTAATGCTTCATAGCATTCGTTCGTATATTCTTCACATTCTTCACGAGTACATAAGGTAGCCAGGTCAATATTTGCTTTGTCAGTAAAGTTTTGACACAGTTTGCGAGCTTCTTTGAAAAGAACGCCTTGTTTTGGTTTTATTCTAACTTTGCATGTCAAAGGTTGTGTCTGTATCAAAACGCTTTTATACATTTTTGGTAATACAAACTGATTTTCGTAAACATCTTCATAAAAATGGTTATAACCAGGAGTTATGTAATCTAAAACAGTATAACGAAATCCTGGAAAATGTTTTATGTTTGGCATATTTATAGGGTTGCTGCCGTTGCACATATGATGACCAAGTGTATGATATAAAATTGCAATAACACGTGGGCCTTTTGACCAGTCACCAAAAAGATGAACCATGTTTCTGCCAAAAAATTCTGGTGATAATGTTCTTAATAATTCAAGATGTTTATTATTCATGTTTTATGCTTCCTTTGTCATTACATCTCTCTCGGAATTTTTAAACCCATCAAATCAATCGTGGTTGCCAATGTGTCAAATGCCAATTTAGCAATATATAAACGCCCTGCTTTGATTTCTGGTTTTATATCATCGCGTAAAATTGGACAATTATGATAGAAATTATTGATTAATTGACACAAATCATATGCATAGTTTGCAATCATATCGGTTGCACGATTTTCATATGCGGACAATATTGTTTTTTCAAAATCCATAATTTCAATTAACAAATTACGTTCTTCGTCTGATAAATCAAAATGTTCGGGTTTTGATATTGTCGCGTTTGCGCGTTTTAAAACAGAATTCAAACGAACCGCAGTGTACAAAATGTATGGCCCGGTTTTGCCTTCGAAACTGGTGATTGACGATGGGTCGAATATATAATCTGATTTAACATCGTGTATTAAATCATTAAATTTGACCGCCGCCAAAGCGATTGTTTTTATTGTTTCATTATCTAATTTTTTACCAGATTCTGCGACACGTGCAGCGACCGCATCGTTTGCAATATCAATAATATCATCCAGTCCCGCGGCATTTCCTAGCACTAAGTATTACAAGTAAAATAAATTATCAAGATTTAACAAATAATGTAAGAATCGCAATAACAACAAATAATGGTAATTATACACCAAACACAATTGTGGCTGTAAAAAGAATAAATTCAGAAGGTAAAGAAGAGGACACTGGATATTATTACTCTCCTGGCCTTAGTGATTTTTATACAACTACAGAAAAATCAATTGCTCAAGATTATTATTATGATTCTATTTCTCTTTTAACAGGAATATTTGGAAGATATAGTTCATATGTAGTAAACGAAAGTCTTTCTAAAAAAGAATTTGCACTTGAAGAGATAGTAGATTTCCAAATACCATCAAGCATTAATTATGGTAATGCGGATATATCTACTGATGAGTTTAAGTATTTTATTTATTTAAACTCTGATATTGACAAAAAATATGATAATAACTCATCAAGATTAGATAAATATGTATCTACTTCTAAGATGTTTGGAAGCGTTCTTTGCAGTGATGTTAATCAAAATTTTATAGATACAGATATTTATAAATATGTTATAGGTAAAGAGCATAGAGATAAGCCAATAGCATTATTTGAGATTTATGTAAAGTTCGATAAAAGTTCTGGAAGAAATATGCCTTTCATAACTAAAAGTAAAAGTTTATTTTCTGTTCTTGATCCTAATAAAATTAATACTCGTGCAGCTGGCTTAAATAATCTTTCGGTAGATACAAACACAAAAATAAAAAATCAGTTTTATTACAGTGACGAAGGAATAAAAGATTATACACAAACAGAAGATGGAGAAGGTTTTGGCATTAAGTGGAAAGCAAATGGCGAAAAGCATGTTAATGCAGATGCTGGAAATGGCGGAAAAAATGTAAATATTCCAGAAACAAGAGCAATAAAAGCTTGTGTGTCAGAAGGAAGAGATGATCTTTCTCTTATTAGTGATAGTAATCATAAAGAAGCTTTTAGGGCTGGAGTTGATGATACAATAGAAACATTTGCTCCATACATTTATAACCATTCTCAGGATAACAAAACTAAAGAAGTTGTAGCTAATACATATGGTAAAAGAATTAAGCTTCTTGATGGAAGAAAATTAAGAATCGAACAGCAAGAAACAAGTTCTAATTATAATGATTTAAATCTTTTCGAAA
>CALYRP010000056.1 GCA_945483255.1 uncultured Pseudomonadota bacterium | reverse complement strand
CTTTCAATTCGCTTGGCCAATAAAAATGTGCATAGGAACAACCCACAAACCAATTATCATCGCCAGTCTGTGTCAGTATGTTTGTTTCGTTCCAAAAATCTTTTTCGTTTTTATATCCGTATGTTTTTAAATATTCTTTAAAATCTTTGACACATAAATTTAATACCGCTGGTCGTGCCATCACAGATATAAATATAGTTGCCCCGGGTTTTGCAACACGAACTAATTCTTTGATTGCTTTTTTTCGTTCAGCATCTGTACGTAAATGTGATAGTGGACCGCCAATGCATAAAACCATATCAAAAGAATTATCTTTATATGGCAAATCTGTGATAGAAGCCAAATCCACAGAATCAACAAACTTACCAACACGATTTTGTTTTATTTTTCGTTTGGCGACTTCTAATTCTTTATCCGAAATGTCTAACAAAGTCATATGATGGCCTTGTTTCGCCAAATCGACTGTGTATCGCCCAGGTCCACCACCGGCATCCAAAATCTTCATGCCTTTTTTAAGATATTTTTTATAAAAAAACTCTGTAGTTTGAAATTCCAACATATGCGCCGCATTTTTTGTTGTTCGTGTGAATTCTTTTTCTGCAGATTCATTGTAAAAATCTTTCACAGAAACACCATTTTTGCGTTTCTTTGGTTTAACAAATAACGATTTAATAAAACGAAGCATTACTTTTCTCCTTGTCCATTTGGCACATTATACCACAAAAGTTCGAAAATGACAATTTTTTGACATTTTCTAAACCTAAACTTTCCCTCGGCTATTGCCTGTGGGTCAATCGTGACGATTTTGGTGCGCTGTCGCTTCCAAAATCTGCTGCTTGTCGAACCCACTAGAAATATTGGAATACAAACAAAAACTTGCCCCAGTGGGCAAGATTGGCGAGAGATTGATGATGTGAAAGAAAAATTTATATAAAAACTTTACAAACAACAATCTTATTATACAATGTCAGCATATAACTAAATAAAACTGAACAAAAATGCATTATTATTATCAAAAATATCCTTATTTAAACTATGACTATGTTGATACAGACGGTATTTGGACTATGTTTTCAATACCACCTAAAATGCTGATGGATGAATTTGTTAATAAATTTGGTTATAAACCTAAAATTTTCTTTGATTGTGGTGCTGCTATTGGTGTTATTGTTATGCTTGCACAAAGGTTAGGTATGAATGCGTATGGAATAGATATAAAAAAATATCCCTATCAATCCAAATGTCTAGAAAATTTGTTTGCCAGTGGTAAAATACAAATTAAATCTATCCTTGATTGTGAACCAATTGTGGCAGATATAGTATTTTGTAATGGCACTCTTACTTATTTTTCTGAAAAAGAATTGCCAAATGTGCTTGATAAGTTTAAGAAAAGTAAAATGATTTGCGCAATACATAATACAACCGAGGATGTTGCTATGGCACAAAAAAACGGTGATGAATTAATCACCTGTAATAAAACGCGTCTTATTAAGCCACAGAATTGGTGGATAGATACATTTACAAAAAACGGTTTCAATGCAAAATATGCAGACCACATACGGTGTTTTTGTGCTGTTCCAAGTCGTGGTGCATAAAAAAGTTCGAAAGTGGCGAAAAAATTGCCACTTTTTTATTTTAACTTTCCCTCGGCTATCGCCTGTGGGTCAATCGTGACGATTTTGGTGCGCGGTCGCTTCCAAAATCTACTGCTTGTCGAACTCGATGAAAATAATAGAAAACAAAATAAAAAACCGCTCTGAAACGAACGGTTGGAAACTTTGGTTGGGGCAGCTTTTCCCTCGATACACAATAATAAAAATTAAAAAAATCTCGTGAACTTCAATTTTTTAAAATTTTTCTAATTGTGTATTTTCGTATACGCCATGCACGCCAATTATTCACGTAAACTTCGTTTCCGTGTGGCACATTAAAATGTGCCTGGCGCTCTGGCGCATCCAGCAGCCCCTTGGATAAAAATTAAAACACCCGCAAGGGGTGTTTGAATTTTTGGTTGGGGCAGCTGGATTCACTCGCTGTCGCTGCGTGGCATTCGTTAGCGCTCAAACTGCACTTTGTTTGTTCTCGCTTACTCATAGTCGAACCAAAACAACTTCGTTGAATTGTCAAACCATCGCTCGCATCAAAAATTAAAACACCCGCAAGGGGTGTTTGAATTTTTGGTTGGGGCAGCTGGATTCGAACCAACACTAGCGGAGTCAGAGTCCGATGTTCTACCATTAAACTATGCCCCAATATGCTGGTGCATATTATATATGTAATATTTTCTTTTTCAATTAATTTTTGTCGTTTCCATAATTTATTTGCACATGATAGAAAAAAGTCCTATGATAAAAATCATGAAAAAATTACTTGTAAATATTTTATGTGGTTTTATTCCGTCCCGTAATCGCAGGGTGCGTCTTCGTATGGAATTAAATAATTTGGACCAAATTCGCAAATGTGTACGATTTGTGAAAACTTTCAGTGAAAAAAAGCATCCAAACATAAAATATACATACGGTTTCAGATGTGCTAATTTTGTTGTGACACTTGATAATAAATGGGTGTTTAAGTTTCCTTTGCATGGGGATGCTTATGAAATATCGCGTCGTGAACAAAGAATAACAGATGCGTTGCGTCCAATATCGCCTATAAAAATACCACAAATGGAAATAGTCGATTTTAACGGCACCGCGGTTCGTAAATATGAATATATCAAAGGTATCGGTTTTCACAGTTTGTCTGAAAAAGTCCAAGATAAAAATGCAACAAAGATTGCAAAACAATTGGCTAATTTTTTATATGTTATCGGACAATCTGATCCGAAAGAAATTCGTGATTTAAAATCGAAACCATATGAAAAACCGTTTATCATGTACGGTTGGTGTCAAAATGATTTATGGGATAATTTTATAATGAATAAAAATTTTGATATTATTGCCATGATTGATTGGGAAGGTGCTGGTTTTAATGATTTTTATTCTTGTTTTTCACGTGGAACAAAAAACAGCACACTGCGTCATGCAATATTGGCGGAATATATGACATTGTGGCACAAAAAACATAGTGCCAAGAAAAAAATCCAATAATTTTCATATCTGAATAACTTGTTGATTTCACCGTGTTTTTATTTTTGCCACGCCAAATACGCGCTTGGCCTGATCGCAATCGCGACCGTTTTTTTATCTGGTTTTTGAAATATTTTGTAAATTGTTGTTGGCCAAATAATTATCGGTTATCAGTTTTTTTATTTCCGGACTTAAATGTTCAATTATTTTCATCATTTCTTTAGCCTGGTATTTACAATAACGTTTCAAAGTTATATCAAGATTTTTATCAAAATTTTGGATGCCTTTGTATTCGCCAAAATCTTGTTCATAATATTTTTTGTAAAAATCTGCAAAGTCTTCTTCAAATATTGCATATATTTGGTCTTCTGATATTGGTTGTCTTTCAATTATTGGTTTCGCAAATAAAAGAAATATTCTTTTGCCATAAAATGAACGGGTCCGCCAATCTATGATATCTTGTAATTCTTGGGGCGTTGTTGCGTGTTGAATATCTTCATCAAGAATACTAAACCATGCATAAACATCTTCCATACGGGCATAAATAGAATTACCGTGGCCTTTGTTGGAAGCGGTCGCTTGCTTGATACCTGTATTATATGCCGTATCAGCAGCACGCCTAAGAACTTTGCCGGAATCAAATGTTTGCGTAATTTCCCGGAATCCCATACGTTCAATCGTCATGTGTGTTGCCATTTGACGAACAAAATGTGTTAACATTTGATATCTTGTTTCTGCCATTAGACCAGATAAAAAAGCTTGTTTATCTTTTGCTGATTCATATGCCGCTTTCATTTTTCCAGAATAATCGTGTTCTAGCAAAGATGTTATTTGATATTGTTGCGGATTCCCAGATAACATATCATCATAAATTTTTCTGTCTTGTGGGGTCATTAATGTTAAGATTTCATTGATTTCATCATCTGTGTAATTGTCAGATTTATAAATCGTTTCATTGTTTTTAATTTGAAACAAATGTCCATCTGGAACAGAACCTGGATGAACAATTCTTGCAGATTTTGGTAATTTTAAGCCACTGTCTGCATCTGGTGAAAAATATGTGTCCACCGCAGAAAAACCAACAGGTTTCCCATTTTCTTGAACTGTGTCATGATAAGGGGTTAATATAATAATCGGTCTGTCATCCCAATTGCCACCCATATGAGCCTGTACAACATGGTTCAATGTAAAATGCACCGTTGCCCGTGGCGCAGACCAATTTCGTGCCATTGCTGTCGTTTGCATACGATTGTTTTTCGGCATATAATTTGTTGCATGAACCAAAAGCCAATTATCAGGATTGGAAATATAATCAGATTGTTCTTCTTCGTCAAAAGGTTTTGCCGGTTCTTGGAATTTTATATCAAATGATGGGTTAAAAATGCGTTGCAATCCTGTTGCGCCACCAAATTTGTATTGTGCATCCCGGTCAATACCCAATTCGCGTAATTTATCACGCACCCGTTCTTTCAAAGTTTTTTCAACAACATGCGCAGTGTTTTCCTGTTTTCTTTTTAATAAATTATTGATTGCGTTTAGAAATAAATCTCTTTTCGTGGTCATAATAATTTCCCTTGCATGGAATTATACCATAAAAACAGGGCGTTTACTATTATTTTTTACGTGCGCGCTTTTTGTATTCTGTTGCATGAATACCGCTTTGAATTTCAGGTAATTTAAATTCGGCGTCCATTTCGCGCAATTGTTTAACCATTATTTCTTCAATTTCAGCACGCTTTTGTTCAAATTCTTTACCACGCAATTTTGAATCAACATAAATAGGTTCGCCAATTCGACAAGATATTGTTCCAAATAATTTTGGTACCATAAATTTATCCCATCTGTCCATATACATTGGACGCGAACATGAAAAACATACCGGAACAATTGGCGCGCCGGTCATGCGTGCAAAATAAAGTGCACCATCTTGGACGTGCAGGGACGGCCCAGATGGTCCATCAACCGGAACGCACATTGACATGTTTGTTTCGCGCATAACACGAACACCTTCGCGTAAAACAGCAACCGCACCATCAGATGTTGAACCGTAAATCGCGCGCAATCCAAATAATCTTTGCAGACGCGCCATCATGCGACCATCTTTGTGTCGTGATGCAACACAATATGATTTAATTCGTGCCGATGCCACAACCGGTGATAACATTGCGCAACGACCATGAAAAAATACAAAAACAACTGGGTTTTTACGATAATTCTTTAAAGATTTTGTGTTTGTGAATTTATGTCGCGATGTCAGATATATAAACCATGTCAAACCAGCCAGGAAAGTCACAACAAT
>CALYRP010000055.1 GCA_945483255.1 uncultured Pseudomonadota bacterium | reverse complement strand
CAGCGGGACGCAGTATATTGATACACAAGTTTTAAATGATAATTATAATTATCGTTTTGTTACACGTTTTAAAATATTAGATTACCAAAACCAATGGACAGGTATATTTGGTGCATATATAAATGAAGACCACAATATTTGGCGTATTGTTATAGGCCCTAATGGGTATGGATACATAAATACAAACACCAGAAGCGGCAATGGTGATGCAAAATATAAGTATGAACTAAATAAAATTTATTCTGTGGAAATAGAACATTTGAAAGCAAAGATAAACAACGAAAGTTTCACGATAAATAACATACAAGGACAAACGAATAACAATTCAATAATATTGTTTGGCGGCGTTCAAACAACGGACAAATATTCAAAAATATGTCTTTATTCTTTTAAAATATACAATAACAATACTCTTATCCGTGATTTTGTCCCAGTTCGTAGATTATCAGATGGCGAAATTGGTATGTGGGACAAGGTAAACAATGTATTTTACACCAATAATGGTTCGGGTTCTTTTATTGCAGGGCCTGAAACATATGAAACAATTGTTGGTGATGGTGGCGGATGTGCGGTTTGTCCACCGAATACATATAAAGACACAACAGGAAATGTTCCATGTACACCATGCCCAGCAACAACATTTTCAAAATCTGGTTCGACCAGCATTAACGATTGTGGGCACGTAATGTATGTTGATGATAAAATATATTTCTTGGGACCACAAAAATTAACTACGCCTGCATTACATGTTCGTATGCCCGACGGCACAATTTATTATGGCAGTTTATACCAACAGCAAACAGAATAAAAAAACGCCACCCAGAACGGCGCTTTGTTTTTATTTGGTATATTGCGCTACAGAATTTAAAAACGCGCGCAGATGGTCATCATATGCGATTAAATTCGGATTACATGTGACGATATGATCAATTTTAACATGCGCAGTTTTAAAATCGTCCATATTGCATGTGTTTTGTTTGCGCACATCAATATCATTAGGCATATTTTGACGCGCCTTTGCAATTTCAAAATTATTTGTTGGTGGCATAAACCACAAAACACGAAAATCATAAACCCGGCGCCAATCGCGACGTTTAAACCAAGATATTAATTGACGAACATATTTTGGTTGAATCACATCATAAACCATATTTTGCCCCCAATGTTCGCGTATTTCAAATTCAGGCACACCATAAAGCCATTTTTTATCGCCTGGCTTCCAAAATTTTTCATTAACAAATAAATATGTGGCAAATTTTTCTTCGTCAAAATATTTTTCATCCCTGAAATAATATTCAACCCCATCTGTTTCGCCAACGCGCATTTGACGCGTTGTTGCTGATTTAAGATTATAGAAAGTATCTTTTGGTAAGATATTTTTTATAAAATACGATTTGCCGCTGCCTGATAATCCGGTACAAAATAAAACTGTCTTTTTCATGTTTTCCTTTACAAAAAAGCCCGCAAAAGTGCGGGCGATTAATTAGTCTTCCAAGAAACTGCGCAATTTACGTGCACGTGTTGGATGTTTTAATTTATTCAATGCCTTTTGTTCAATCTGGCGGATACGTTCACGGGTTACGCCGATGTATTCACCAACTTCTTCCAATGTGCTGGTTTTGTTTGTGGACATACCAAAACGTTGACGCAATACAGTTTCTTCTTTTGGATCCAATTCAGAAAGAATTTGTGTAACAATTTTACGCAGATTCTTTTGTGCCGCCGATGTAAATGGATTTCTGGCGGTTTCATCCGCGATAATTTCGCTGCGCGAACTGTCATCTTCGCTGCCAACTGGGGCATCCAAAGACATTGGTTTAAGATTTACCTTTAATGCCTTGTGAATCTTATCCACAGGCAAATAAATTATCTTTGATAATTCTTCTGCTGTTGGTTGGCGACCGTATTTGTGCATAAATTGACGTGATGCACGTTGAATTTTGTGTATATTGTCAATCATATGAACAGGTATACGAATTGTGCGCGCTTGGTCGGCAATACTGCGTGAAATACCTTGTTGAATCCAGTTTGTTGCATAGGTTGAAAATTTATTACCCAAACGATAATCAAATTTATCAACCGCTTTCATTAAACCGATATTTCCATCTTGAACCAAATCAGAAAAATCAAGCCCCAATCCGCGATTGCTAGATTTTTTAGCAAATTTAATCACAAGACGCAGGTTGGCTTCTATCATTTCGCGTTTTGCACGCGCTGCTTCTGCTTGGCCACGACGAACCAATTCTACAACTTTTTTATATTCAGAAGTTGGTTGTCCTGTTTCTTTGGCAATGGCAGTAATATCGTCTTGAATTTTTAAAACATCAGCCTGGTGTTTCGTAGCAAAATTTTGCCATGCAGCACTTTTATTTTTAGCCAATTTTTTAACCCAATTACGATTTAATTCGTTTCCGGTATATTCAACCAAGAAATCTTCGCGTTTAACCTTGCACGCCAATGCAAGACGCAACATTTTGCCTTCTAATCCCATCAACAATTGGTCGCGTTGTGTTAATTTTTCCATAATTTCAGCGATTCTGTCATCGTTTAGACGGATTTTGCCGACATATTCAAACAATTCAACACGCAATTTGTTATATTTCTTTTCCAGTGCATCATCAGGTTTTGATGAAGTCAACAAATTTTCCAGACGTTTTGCCTGTAATTTTTGCATGCTTGAAAATACGCGTTTAATTTTAGTAAACAAATCTGTAATCATTGGCATCAATGAATCTTCCATAACAGGAATTGGCACCCCAGACGAACTGCGTTGTCCATCTTCTTTCTTGCCGTCTTCATCTTCATCAAGTTCTTCATCGTCTTCATCATCATTTGATACAGAATCTTCCAATGCATCCAAATCGTCATCATTCAAATCATCAACTTGATCAACACCTTTGGATTTAAGTGTATCTGCCAAAGCAGCCAATGATTTTTGTTCCGATTCACTGGAATACATAACTTCCAAATTAATGATATGACGTAATCTGATATCGCCATTTAACAATTGTTGATACCAATCAAGCATTGCTTGAATTGTCATAGGGCTTTCACATAAGCCATAAACCATTAAACGAGATGCCGCTTCAATACGTTGTGCAATCGCAATTTCACCCGCAGCTGTTAATAATTGAACCGTTCCGATTTGTTTAAGATATGATTGAACAGAATCTTGAACACCCAAAACCAAATTACCCGTTGAACTGCGTTCCAATTGTTTTGCGTAATGTTCGTAATCATCATCATTAACATCGACTTGTTCTGCATCAGCATTCAATAAATCACGGGTTTTATCGCGATTGTAATTTTCATCATCGTCTTCGTAATATTTTTCCATATCACGTGCGAATCTGTCGCTGTCTGTTTCCAAGATTTCTAATTCCAAATCTTGTTTAAAAAATTCCAGAACTTCATCTTTTTCTTCATCTGGCACTTCATCAGCCTGAATAGCAGCATCAAAATCCATCTGGGATAAATAGCCAACTTCGTTTGCAGATAATGCCAATTCTTTCAAACTTTCTGGCAATGAATCAATTAATAATCTTGTTGCTTCATCTAGTTTTTTAGTCATAAAAAAACCTTTGATTTATGGATGTGAAACATAAAACACTTATTTTGCTGCCTTGCGTTGTGCTTTTTCAACTGCTTCATGCAAAGCAGATTCTGAAACCAAACCCAACACAATCGGGCTTTGAATTTGAATCATTGAATAAGATTTATGTGTTTTTTCACGAATTGATTTCACAGTTGGGTTTGTGCTGCGCATAAGGCGTGCGATTTGTCCATCTGTTAAATCCGGATAATTTTTCAAAATCCATAAAATTCCACCCAAACGGTTTTGACGATGTAATTTTGGAGTATATCCAACGCCTTTTTTATTTTGTTTCTTTTGGGCTTCGATAATTTCTTCGCGTAAAACCAAACGTGCATCAGGGTCCGCTTCACATCTTTCGATATCTTCACGTGTAATCTGACCATTAATAATTGGGTTAAGACCTTGCATTTTATTAGATTCTGCATCAGCAATATTTTTAACTTCCAATTCATGCAAACCGCAGAATTCGCCGATTTGTTCAAATGTTAACGCAGTATTTTCAATCAACCAAAGTGCGGTAGATTTAGGCATATATGGGTAATTCATGGATTTTTCCTTTGTTAAGACGCGTTTTAATATAGCACAAAATGCGCTATATTCAAGCAGTTTTTTATTATTTTTATTGTTTTTTTATTAATTGGAACCCATCAACAGTATCCTTGATTGTCCAACCCAAAGAATCGATTTGATTTCGCAGATCATCAGCGGTTGCAAAATCGCGATTTTTCTTGGCTTCCAAACGTTTTTGCGCCAATTCTTGAATATTTGTTGGCGCAGATTCAGATTCTAAATCATGCAATTTATTCGCATGCGACAAGAATTCCAATCCCAGCAAATCATCAACGAATTTTACCAACGCTAATTTTGTTGGTGCATTCACAGATTTATCTTTTAACAAATCTTGGAAAACAACCAAAGATTCTGCGGTTTTCAGGTTGTCTGAAACCGGCGCCAAGATTTTATCATGCCACATGTTATAAACATCTTTATCAATTGGTGTTTTGTCATCAATATTTATCAAATCTGTGATTTTTCGAACTATATTTTTATATCCAGATTCTGCAGATTCCAAGGCTTCAAAAGAAAACGCCAATTGTGATTGATAGTGCCCCAAAACAATCCAGTATCTATAGATTATTGGTTCAATGTTGCGCGCACGAACTGCATTCATCCCTAAAAATTCACCTTTGGACTTTGACATTTTGTCGCCACTTTTATCCACCAAGAAACTGAAATGCACCCAATAATTTACCCAAGGCTTTCCAACCAAAGGTTCGCTTTGTGCAATTTCGTTTGTATGATGAACACGCGACAAATCTTCGCCACCAGTATGAATATCAAAATGTTTACCCAATAAATTCATACTCATCACACAGCATTCCGTATGCCACCCCGGGAAACCAACACCCCATGGTGATTCCCATTCCATTTGGCGTTTAACATTTGTTGGCGAAAATTTCCACAAGGCAAAATCTGTTGGGTTGCGTTTCAAATCATTATATTCAACGCGTGCCCCAGCCCGTTGCCCAGACAAAGAGCCACCTGTTAATGCACCATAATCTGCGAATTTAGATGTGTCATAATAAATGCCATCGTTTGGTATTTCGTATGTATATCCCAATTTTTCCAAATCTTGAATTATTTTGATTTGTTTATCAATATATTCAGTTGCACGTGGCATGTGGGTTGGACGCATAATATTTAAATCGTCGCTATCTTTCAAAAATTCGTCCAAATAAAATTGTGCGATATCCCACACAGATTTATGATCGCGTGCTGCGCCCTTTTCCATTTTATCTTCGCCAGAATCATTATCTTCGTCGGTCAAATGTCCAACATCTGTGATGTTCATTACATGTTTTATGTCAAAACCATTTGCCAAAAACATACGCTTTAACAAATCATTATGCACCATTGTACGCAAATTACCCAAATGGGCA
>CALYRP010000054.1 GCA_945483255.1 uncultured Pseudomonadota bacterium | reverse complement strand
ATGGTATGTTTTATTTTATTATCGTGTATTTATATGTCAGATTATCGAAATATTTGGTTTTTTATAAAAAATATTCATGCGACAATAACTTGTTTAATGTAAAAAAAAACCGCCATGTTGGCGGTTTTTTAAAACTCTGTTTTTATTCCAACTGCGAAAAACGGTGTCGTATCTGTAATGCCGCCAGACATAAATAATGCGGTGTGTTCGGTGTATTTATAACGAAACGATGTGATTAATGTATGCAAATAATCGCTATCCATTTTATTGCCTGTTGTTTTATCGTGGTGTTCAAATATGTTTGTATCAGAATAGATATAATTTAATGAAACGCTGCTTTGTAATAAATCATAACTGACCCCGGCACCTAATACCAAACCATCGTTCGTTTTTGCAATTGGTTTTTCATCATAAATCAAACGCGACGAAAGGCCAAAAACAAAACTGTTATATTGCAAATTTGCACCAAGTGCAATTTGGCCGCGCCAATCGGCTGTTATCGGTGGGGTGAATGAACTTTCTTCGTATCCATCTGGTTTGTCCATGTATGAAAGTGCGATGGAATACGCGGCTTTTAATTTCCCAAAAGGTTGTTTGAATTTTGCCGCTGTATCAATTGCAAAATCAAAATCACCGCCAGGTCCCGCAACAGAAATACCGTATTGTCCATATTTTGTAGATACAGTTGCCAGATTTAATCGCAATGCATCGTGCCCCGTTGTTGCGGTTGTGTCTGAAATTAAAACTTTGTCTAAATCAAGTTTGTTTTGCAATATTGATTTGTTGTTTATTCGCAGATATCCGACATCTGGTAATCCCAATCCCATTTTGCGTGCGATTGAATATGTTAAACCGAATTCTGCGCGTCCAACGGTTCTGTCTTCAAATAAAACAAATGCATCATGAACATATTCATCGCCTTCGACACATGCAGCATCAATTGAATAGACAGCACCCAATCTTTGTGTCCGATTTAAACGATAAGATACGGCTGCTTTTACATCCCAATCATCTATAAACATCGGTTTTTCTTTTTTAGGTTCAAGAAAACCAATCATGCCTTCGGCATCCAAGGCAAATTTCCAATTACCATCAGTATAATCCAAAGCATTTGCGTTGGTGGACAATATACCAATTAATGTAATCAAAGATATTTTTTTCATGTTTAATCCGTTGTTATTTTCGTGGGTTCACTGTCGGTCAATATCGCATCACGTAATTTTTTAAATGTGCGTTCTTCGATTTGGCGGACGCGTTCACGAGAAATACCGTATTTTTGAGATAATGTTTCCAATGTTATTGCCGGATCCGATAAACGACGCGCCTTTAATATTTCACGGTCGCGTTCAGGCAACGAATTTAAATGTTTTTTTAATAATTCATATCCGCGTCTTTTGAATTCTAATTGTTCAAAACCGTCTTCGATATTAATACGCGAATCGGCCATATTAGATAATATGTCTGTTGAATCTGAATCTGTGTTCATCGGTGAATTTAATGATATATCGCGCGCAGACATACGCGTTGCGATGCGCGCAACATCGTTTTCTGGGACTGATAAATATTCAGCGATTTGTTTTGTTTGCTCGTTATTTAATGAATTATCCATGATTCCCAGGGCGCGTTTGGCGCGGGTAAGATTGAAAAATACACGTTTTTGGTTTGCACTGTTTCCCAATTTTACAATTGACCAATTATTAAGAATAGTTTCATATATTTCTGCTTTTATCCAGAACATAGCATATGTAGAAAAACGAAAACCTTTTTCTGGATCAAATTTTTGCAGGGCTTGCATTAAACCCATATTGCCGCTGGCGATTAAATCTGATACCGGCAGACCATAATTTTTGAAATCGTATGCAACCGACACAACAAGGCGCAGATGCGATGCTACCAATTTTTCTGCCGCAACATTATCATGTTCCTTTGCCCATTTTGTAGCATATTCATATTCTTGTTGGGCCGACAAAATAGGAAATTTTTGAATTTCGTTAATATATTTAGCCAGGCTTATATCATCACCGGCCCCACCAATATAAGGAACAGGGGTATTAGATTTTGTTGATGGTAAAGTTGTCTTGATTTCCTTGCTCATAACTTTTATAGTATAGCAATAAAATAGAATTTATCAAGACAGGAGATATATTATGACATCTATCTTATCAAGAAAGAAAAATTTAAAACCAGTCGAAAAGAAAACACGTCAAGATTATGCCGAAGATGCTCTTTATCGTGAAGTTTGGGAAGATGTAAACAACGAAAAGACCCAAGAATTATTGAAAAAATATTGGCGATATATCGTTGGTGCTGTTTTGGGAATAATGATTGTTGTATCTTTAATTCAAATTGGTGTTCGTATGTACAATTCATCGCGTATGGCTAATGCTGTTGTATACGAAACAGCACTTTCCAATGTTGATGCGAATGCATTGGCTAATTTTGCAAAAGACACAAGTGGTGCAACATCTGATTTGGCGTTGTTTCAATCTTATTTAATCAGCAATGATGTTGAAAAATTAGAATCTTTGGCTAAATCTGGTCATACACGCGATTTCAAAGATTTGGCAAAATTACATTTGGCATCAATTAAAGGCGATGCGATGGATGTAAAAGAATTTGTTAAATATATGGCATCCATGGACACAAAGAATTCTCCGTTCTTTTATACATCGCGTTTGATGGTTGCACAAAAATATTTGGCATCTGGCGATAAAGACGCGGCTGATAAAGTATTGGATAAAATTATTAATGATAAAAACGCACCTGCGTCTGTTGCGGCAACGGCACAAACATTAAAATAAAATGAAGAAAATAAATTTATTTTTATTGTGTGTATTTGCAATATCGGCATGTTCAAAGCATGATCCGATATTGCCGGGTGTGCGAAACGATATTTTTGATAATAATGAAGTTGTTGTTCAAAACAAAAACATCCCGGATTTATCAGGTTCTATGATAAATATATCTGGGGATGAAAATTGTGAATACAGACAAGATGCATCTAATGCTATATTCAAGGGTGATAAAAAAATATGGACAGGTTTTGCAACAAGTACTGCTGTAAAAAGTAATCAATCCCCGATTTGTATGGGTAAATTTATTTATACAGGACTTTCCACGGGTGAAGTGGTAAAAATAAACACAAACACTAAAAAAACAATTTGGGTATCAGATGTTTATCGCGCAAATAATTTGACGGGCGGGGCATCTATTATTGATATTGTTGCGCATGTTGGCTTGAATGGAAAATATGTTTACGCAGGTGGCCTGGGGGATGCATTTTGTAAATTGAATGCACAAAATGGCGAAAAAAGTTGGTGTTTAAATATTTCTGTTCCTGTTGATTTTATAATGGTTGATGATTTTATTTTTGTTGTTGGAACTGATAATAATTTATATTCAATCAACAAAAACAGCGGTGAAGTTTATTGGAAAACAGAAATTAAAAAACAAGTTAAACCGATTTGTAAAGATAAATTTATAATTGTCGGAAAACAGGCAATAAATTATAAAAATGGGATGATTGAAAAATAATAAAAAACACCGGCATTTGCCGGTGTTTTTTGTGTTGTTTTTTTACCATGTTGGTGCGTCTTTACCTTCTTTGATAATTGGTTGTTCGTCTTCCCAAACTGATAAGCCTGTCTTTAAATCTGTTAATGTTAATTGCAGATAATATTCAACACGTGTATCCACAGCCGAGAACCATCCGGATTCCAATTTCAAATTTCTTTGTAACATTTTTCCAGAAAGCGACATGTTTGGTGCAACCAATGTTCCTGATTTTACGATTGTGTTTTGATCGTATTCTGAATTGTTACGCAAATTGCGAACAGTGTTTGATGTTGTGTCTTCGCCTGAAAAATTTGTTGCGATTTGTGCTGTTCCTGATTTTAATAATGTAGCACGAATCTTTTTGGTTAAAATGTCTGTATCAAATCTTTGTGTTGTGTCATTGACAATATTGCCAACCGCGATAACAGGTTTTGTTGCTGTTTTTAATGCGTTACTTTGCAACATAGATTCTGTCATTTTTTCCGTAGTATTTGTCCAATCACGATATTCCAGTTCCATAACATGTTGCATTGCGGCAACTTCTGCTTTGTCTGTTGTGTCAACAACGCGTGTTCCGCCACATGCACAAAGTGTCAAGCAAAGCGCCATCGGTATCATACGTTTCATTTGTGTTCCCCCTTTGTTAAATTAATTGTTTTGTTATCTATTATTTTTCCATTTATTTCACGATTGTAAATCAAATTGTTTTCTTTGTTATCGTTTTTGTATCTTTTAATATATATGTATTTAGGTAATGTTGCCCATGTGCGAACATCTGCATTTGAAGATGCGACGGTATAAACCGATGACATTATCCCAAGCAATGGCGCATAATCAGAATTCGAATTATAAAGTGTTGATTGTGCCACAGTTTTTGAAACCGCAGATGTATATGTGCGTAAAATTTCATTTATTTTATATTCGTTATATTCTGTCATAAACATTGCGTCCACATTTGCCAACATTTCTGAATTTTCAGGTATTGTATAATTTGACATCGGATAGGGTTGTGAAAAAGTAAATTGAACAAGGCCGATATTAAATAAATATATTGATGCATTTTCTTCGCGAAGTCTTGGCGCAAAACCTGTTTCGAAAAATTCCCAAGTTGTATTTGCAGGACGGATTCTTTGTTGTGCCATATCTAAATCTGTGCGTATAAATTTGTTGTTCGGCATCATGCCATCTGCGCGTTTAAGATATGTTATTGCATTATCAAAATCACCGTTATTCAGGAAATATATCCCAGATAAATACATCAATGCAGGATTCATAATATCGCGAAACGCCAACCAATCGTTTGAATTTTTATCTATGAATTCTGCGATTTGTGAATCTTTTAATATTTCTTTTTTGTTGTTTTCAATTAATTTTTTATATTCTTTCGACATGTTTTTTTGTCGTTCATAAGATTGATTTATAACAACGCGCGCATTTGCAAAATCGTGCATTGCCAATAAATCCCATATTTGATAATAAGACACAAACAGTGAATCCATCATATATGGTTTATACGAATTAACGCCTTGACCGAATAAAAGGGCGCTGGTTTCGCGGGAAACCGACGATGAAGTTTCGTTTAAATTTCGTTTGTTAAATTCTTCAAATGTTTTATCACTTTCATCAAATTTGTTTGCGTGGAACAGGGCAATACCGTTTATCAATAAATCAAGATTGTTTTTATCAGATATATCTTTGCCGTCCGTCGTTTCAAAATTAGAATTTGCAAAATTATTTTGTACATCATTCAAATGCGATTGCATCGTTGTCGCACAAGCGCATAAAAAAAGCGTTAATATAAAACAAAAAATCTTTCGCATGAATTTATTATAGAAAATTAATGCAACGGTTCCAATAATTTTATTTCATTTGTATTGGGGTTCAAAACGCAAGGTGTGCCTTCGTATCCCATGATTGCGTGATGCGATGGGATTAAAAATTCAGGCAATGGCGATGATTCGCCCATCATGACTTTTGCATGCAAAGCTTTTTGGCGAAAAAACCTTTAAGGATGTAAACGAACTAAAAGAGCAGTTGAATTATGATAAAAGCAGTATTATTTGATTTTGACGAAACTCTTCAGGACAGAACC
>CALYRP010000053.1 GCA_945483255.1 uncultured Pseudomonadota bacterium | reverse complement strand
GGTCGCAAGATAAGATATCCCCATGAGTTCAGTTCTAGACTAGGACATTGATAGGATGGCGGTGTAAGCCCTGCGAGGGGTTTAGCTTACCATTACTAATCGAACCATTGACTTTTTATCTTATCGTTTGATTTGTTCAAACGATATGCTTGAAGAGAGTGTTAAAGATTCTTGACAATAGAAATTTTTAGATTATTATATGTTCGCTGGATTTAATTCTGGTGATTATAGAGCGGACGAAACCCTCTGTTCCATTCCGAACCAGACAGGGAAAAGCCGTATCGCCGATGGTACTTTGACTTAAGTCACGGAAGAGTAGGTCGTCGCCAGAATTAAATCCAGATCGATATAAAAACCGTTTTGAACCGCCCAAGTGGCGGTTTTTTATTGGAAAAAAAGGTTATATTAAAATGAACAAGAATGTAAAACAAACTTTTGAAACATTGGCTATTGCGGTGCTTTGTACAATATGGGTATTGTCGATGCATCAAGGTTGTTCTGATTTGTCCACAAGATTTTCGGATAAAAAAACAGAAACAAAAAAAGCCCAAGACTTAAAAAATAATACATTAAAAAATATCAAATTTGGACAAAAGGTCAGATAAAATGGCATATGATGAAGATGATGATTTGTTTCAACCAACAACATTTAAAGGAAAATTAAAAGAAAAAACGCCAGATTTATTGTATGGTGGTATGGCGTTTTTAGTATTTGTTTTTATTGCTTCGTCAAAACCGGAACAGGCGGCAACATCTGAAAACGGACAAACAATAGAAACCGTTGAAAAAGTGAAAAAAATTGAACAAACCAGAAATATTGTTTTAAAAGATTCTGTAAAAGTAAGATAAAAACAACCGCCGTTTTGGCGGTGTTTTTTATATTCCAAAAATATAATTTGCAATTTCGCCAATGAAAAACGCAGTTATCGAAACAATCGTGCAAACGCACAACATTTCAAAGAAATGATCACGAAATGCACGCCCATTATAAAAGAATAAATTAAAGAAAAATATTATCATTATCGCCATCAATACAACCATAGACAGCATAATTGTTCGATTATCAAAAATAAAAAATGGCGATATTAATAAAATACAAGTCATCATATATGATATGAAAGTATAGATTGCAGATTTTAATGCGATTTCACGGTTTACTGATTTAACCGCCAGATAATTTGCGGCACCCATTGAAAGCGATGCAGTAATAGATGAAATTATACATGAAATAATAATTATGTTGTTATCTGTGAATGCAAAGAAAAGTCCTGCGATTAATCCAGTTAATGACACAATTGCATCGTGCATTCCCAATATAATCGAAGATCGTGAATCAAATTTTTTCATGATAAACATTATATATATATTGATGTGTTTTGCATCAGGCATAAAATCCGTGAAAAACCTTGCAAACACAAAAATATGGTCTATGATAAATGTATGAGAGAGAACAACAAAAAGGTAAAACAAAATGAAAAAATTTGTTCTTTTCTCTTTAATTGCCAGTTTGTTTGGCACCGTTGCGGTTGCAGATGTTTATCGTGGAAATGTTTATTCGTGTGATGAAGCCGAAATGCGTGCCGCACTTGATCGTGCAACAGCCGACAAACGCGCAGTTATAACAATTGTTGAATGCGATAATGGTATTGTTCGCACAGTTAAACAACCTGCACCAAAAATGGTAAAAGCATATAATACATACGGTTGCGGTTGCGAACAAGAAGTTGTTAAACGTGAATATTTTGTTCGTGAAACAGTTCAAACATATAAACCTGTTGTTCAATATGTTCCAGCTGGAACATATACACGCGTAAAACCAGTTTGTGATAACGGTTGTTTTTAATAAAGGTGGTGTATTATGTCACATATTTTTAAACAAAGACTTGTAAAAGAAATACAGCAAAAACAACAAATAAAAGATCTTGTTGTCAATGATTTGTATTGGGATGATGTTTATAGTCAATATTACGATGGTTATACAAATACAGAAACCACATTATTACAAAAAACAGTTGCAGAAATACAAAAAAGATTTCAACGTTAAGAAACGCCGTCCATTCGGGCGGTTTTTTATTTCAGAATGCAAGCCCACATGGGACTTGATTTCTGGAATCGTTAGCCATTCCTTCAATGTCATCCCGAGGAAGCCCAAAGGGCGACCGTGGGAATCAACTATGACAGTAGAGTGTTCAAAAAACAAATCTTGTTTCTATGGATTGCCGCGGTCGTTGCCACCACTTCGTGGTCCCCTTCCCTGTGGGGGCGGAATAATAAATAAACCGCCCATCAGTAGGTCTTCGTCCATGCGTAATTACAGGGATAAAGCCACGTTAAACGGGCGGTTTTTTGCAACACCCTGTTCCACAGTATGTGGGGTATTGCTGGGTCCAGTTACTCAGGTTTGCCGTTGATATAAAATCATTTGGCTTGCTGTGTTCTGAACAATTAAATTATGTAATATTTTTTATCTGTATTCCACAGGTACGTTTTCTTAAAAGCCTAGAATTTATACCCAAATCCGATACCGGCAAAATTAAAGCCTTTGTTTGCATTGGTAAAATTGCCGTTTGAAAAATGAATTGTGAATAATTCAATGTTCCATTTTTCGTTTATGTTTTTGCCAATAAACACTTTTTCACCAAACACCAGACGGCTTTCGACCCAACGGTCCATTACATCGCGCATATATGGCCCAATACCGATACCCGCATACCAATTATTGTATTGCAAAAGCGCAGTGTCTAACGATATTGACATTGCAAAGAACGAAAGACCACGGCTTGAATTATATGCAAAATTTTGTGCGATATTAAGATTTAAACGCGATGGCAAGCGAAAAAATTGCACTGGTTGGCTGTATTGAATCATTGCCAATGTTTGCGGGTAAAAATCCCATAATCCAGGTTGAATCAATTTCAAAAGTGTTCCTGATCCCGTAGATTGTGCGCCATAAATCGTGATTGAATTTTGTTTGTTGCCAAACATAACATTGTTTTGCGCAAACGACGGTAATATCAAAATTGAAAATAATGTCGCAATAATAAGTTTTTTCATATTTCTTCCTTTGGCATTAATTATAGTGTTTTTATTTTTTATGTCTAATGAATTTATGGCAGATTTAATACCAGCACTGTTATTTTTGTTGTTTACAGACAAGACCAAAAATGTTATAATTTTTACAAGTGCAGGAATATTTTGCGCAAAATTGCCTGAATTTAGGCTGTTTTTGCGTATGTATATAACAGGAGAAAATTATGAATTTTCGTATAAATGCAAATTCGTTGAAAAATGCAATGGGGACTGTGTTCTTGTTGGCGGCGGCATTTTTCGTTTGTTCTACATTTATATCAATGCGTTCTGTATTGGCGGATCCAATTGCGCCGGCAAATACATTACCGCAAAGATCGGGCCGTACCAGTCCACGTGCAAATGTAAATAATGCAAATAATTCAGCCGTTGCCCGTTCAACCGTATCGCGTGCAACGGTTACGCCGGCAACAACATCATCGCGTGCGACAACATCGCGTGGTGTGGCATCAAGAACGGTTTCACCACGTGCCAGTGTTCGTAATATCAACGCGCAAACAACAACACAATCGCGTGGTGTAACAGCGCGCACACAAAATGCGGCGCGTTCAAATCGTGCGGTTCGTGCAAGAACGACATCTGCAACAACAACACCATCGCGTGTAAGTGCAAACGGGTCAATGATGGCTGGAACACGTGCGTCTACATCCCCATCGTATTCATATTTGGCCAGCAGTTTATACACCGGAAATTATTCAAACATTATTGATTCTTCGACTGGTTTGATTTCTGCGGATGCATATTCAAATTGTTTGGAATCTTATTATACATGTATGGATGAAATCTGCACTGCCAGAAGTGATACCAAGGGGCGTTGTTCATGCGCTGGACGTGCAACTAATTTCCTGGCCACAGAAGATTTATTGGAAAAGGCAAACGAAGAATTAATCAAATTGTCCGGTCAATTGTCATTGTTAATTGCGACCAAGGGACGTGGTGATGATTTGGCATCTGCATTTTCTTTGACCGATGCAGAAAAAGTTATGAATTGTGTATCTTGGAAGGAAACATATGCAAAATATCAATCTGGGACAAAAACAGATGCTAAGGGCAAAGATATAATGGAACAATGGTTTATTGAACATCCAACATATGAAAGTGCAACATCTAATACATTGGTTACCAATTCTAATACAGCACCATATTATTGCACTTCTAATGATTTTGGTTTTAATATTCAAGACATTGATGGTTCTGGGTCTGATATTTTGTCGCAATTAAAGGCTTGGGCTGATGCAAAAGATTTGGCAAAAAATTATACAACTAATAATACCAATAAATTGTTAAATCAATATACAACAATTAATGGTGTTGTTGCTGGATTAACCGGTATAACAACCACGGTTGATACAGACAAGGCTGATTTGGATTCATTGGCAAATAAATGGGGATATGATTTGTTCCAATATGCACACAACAACGTTTGTGGACGTGTTCTTGATTCATGTTTTAACGGAATTTACGAAGCATGCGGAACACCGAAAGCAATCGAAGAAGACGGAACAACTGTTCGTATTAAATGTGCAAATGGTGCAACATCTAATTGTCCTTATAATTATAACAGTTTTGTTTCGGTGAAAAAGGCATCAGATAAGGAAACAGCATCTGGCGAAGTTGTTTTGGCTGACAGAAGCACGGATACTTTAAATTCTGCATCTTCGGCATCATGTTTTGGTTATACAACAACATCAACATCAACAACAGCTTCGCGTTTGGGTGTAACAACAACATCAACTGATCCGTATGCATCTTTGCGTGGTCCGGTTGCGGATGCGCGTCGCAGCATTATGCAAAAATATTTACTTGATGCGAATGCATCTTGTGATGTTTATGGCGAAAATTTGAAAAAGACAGCACAAAACATTAATTATCAAAAAATTGCTGCGGAACAGGCATTGCAACAAAAACGTCTTGAATTCAAACAAGAAGAAGAAGCAAGCGTTTTGGCAGATGCAACAAATGCAATCAATAATTTCAATGAATGTATATCTGAAATTTGGGATTGTTATGAAGAATACGACGATGAAGAAAATTGGACAACTGCCCGTATCAAGGCATATTGTTCCCAGGTATCCCAGGTTCCACATTGTTATGAAACTATGATTTGTTCGCCATTGCAGACACAGTATATGGCTGTTATTGATAAACCAGATTTGCAATCTTGTAAAATGGTTGAAGATGGTGCATCATACGATTACCGTAAAGATGATTGTCGTAACGTTGTAACAATCAGTGAAATCTTGTATGGTACTGGGGAGAAAGCTGCACCGGCAAGATCGACATCTGGAATTTCTGCTGCAATCCGCGAAGCTTGTTTGCAAGAAGCCTTGAATTGTACAGGCGCGACAGCAACCGATAAAACAGAAGGTTACTGCTTGCGCGAATGGAAAAAAATTAAAAGTACAGATGAGACAAATAATTAAAACAACCGCCCATGTGGCGGTTTTTTGTTCTCCCCCAGAATGGGGGAGTGCCGGCAACGCCGGGAGGGGGTTAATCCCATCCTTTCGTATGAACGGATAAACCGGAATACCTCCGCCACCACTTCGTGGTTCCCCTCCCCATGGGGGCGGAATTAAAAGATTCGTCATGCGTATCGTTGGCATTCTGGCTAGATTCCCCTCTAACTGGGGTTATGTTCTCCCCCAGAATGGGGGAGTGCCGGCAACGCCGGGAGGGGGTTAATCCCAT
>CALYRP010000052.1 GCA_945483255.1 uncultured Pseudomonadota bacterium | reverse complement strand
ATTTCTATACACCAAACAATATTTTGTGTCAAAAAACACAAAAAAGACGATTCGTTTTTTATAAAAAAATCAAAATATAGATAAATTTTTACCGATTCGAATCAAGATATTGATTTTTTAACATATCTTGTTGATTATTGGCATTTTTATAAAAACACGGTAATAAAAACCTGAAAAAATGGGATGATGGGACAACCCAAACAAAAACTTGACGAATTGTTGCGAAAGCCACCACCCCATTTATATTCTCTCTTCTCTGCTTTCGCATAATTTGATTTTAGCATAAAAAAATTTTTTTGCAAAAAAAGAATGCCAAAAGGCATTCTTTTCAAGATACAAGGTGAAAACCATTATTAATCGCGACGTTTATGTTCGTATTCACAAACAGGTTTATCGCCGAAAATCCATATAAACAACCATATCAGTGCAGCCAAACCGATAACGGCATAGACCAAACGTGATAAAATTGTCATTGGACCAAACATCCAGGCAACCAAATCGAATTTAAAAAATCCGACCAATCCCCAGTTCAATGCCCCGATCAAGGACAAAGGTTTCAAAACATAATGTGTAAATGCACCCATTTTTTTCTCCTGTGGTTATGTGTTTAAGTCTTTCAAGACACAATCATTATATCGCAACACAATATATAATTCCGCAGGAATGAAATCGGCATAAAAAAGTCAACGCAATAAAAAAGCCCCGAATAAATCGGGACTTTTTTTCATTTGCAAAATATTATTTTTTGCGTGGGTATTTAACCGCTGCTTGTGCGGCCGCAAGGCGTGCGATTGGCACACGGAATGGGCTGCATGATACAGAATTAAATCCAACCCTGTGGAAGAATTCAACAGATTCTGGATCCCCACCATGTTCACCACAAACACCCAAGTGAATTTCTTCGCCTTTGGTGCTGCGTGCCTTGGCAACAGCGTCTTTAATCAACAGACCAACACCCAATTGATCAACGGATGCAAATGGATCTGCGACATATACACCGCGCGCACGATATTCATCCAAGATTTTACCTGTATCGTCACGGGACATACCCAATGTTGTTTGTGTCAAATCGTTTGTTCCAAATTCAAAGAATTCACAACTTTCTGCGATTTCATTGGCCAACAATGCCGCACGTGGCAATTCAATCATTGAACCAACCTTGTATTCGACGCTGTCGCCTGTTTCTGCAAATAACGCAGATGCAGTTGCATCAATCACAGATTTAACGATATCAACTTCTTTTTTCGATCCAACCAATGGAACTTCTATTTCTGGGAATACGCGAACACCTGCTTTTTTGCATTCGATTGCCGCAGACAAAATAGCGCGTGTTTGCATTTCACAGATTTCAGGATAAGTAATCGCCAGACGGCAACCACGATGTCCCAACATTGGATTTTGTTCTTTTAATGCTTCACTTCTGGCCTTTACGAATTCCACAGATTTGCCAATGTGTTTTGCCAATTCCGCCATATCTGCTTCGGTATGCGGCAAGAATTCATGTAAAGGTGGATCGATTAAACGAATTGTTACTGGCAGACCGTCCATGATTTTGAACAATTCAACAAAGTCAGCCTTTTGATATGGTAACAATTTATCCAGCGCAGCACGACGACCAGCTTCATCATCAGCCAAAATCATTTCGCGCATATCTTGGATACGGCTTGGGTCAAAGAACATGTGTTCTGTACGTGCCAGTCCGATACCTTCAGCACCAAAATCGCGTGCTTGTTTTGCATCTTTTGGTGTTTCAGCATTTGCTTTGACTGTCAAACATTTGATTTCATCAACCCATTTCATCAATGTTCCAAAATTACCAGTCAATTCAACAGACACAGTTGGAACAGCACCTTCGATAATTTGACCTTTGGCACCATCAATGGAAACCCAATCACCTTCGTGGATAACCGCGCCAGATGTTGTTTTCATTGTTTTTGTTTCATAATCAATTTTAATGTCTGGTGATCCAGATACGCATGGGGTTCCCATACCACGTGCAACCACCGCGGCGTGTGATGTCATACCACCACGTGCAGTAATAACACCTTGGGCTGCGTTCATACCCGCAATATCTTCTGGGGAAGTTTCAACGCGGATAAGCATAACTTTTTTGCCTTCTTTTTTCCAGGCTTCAGCGTCTTCGGCATTAAATACAGCCTGACCCACAGCGGCACCTGGGGATGCAGGTAAACCTGTTGCGATAACTTTCTTTTCAGCCTTTGGATCCAACATTGGATGCAACAAATGGTTCAATTGGTCTGCACCAACGCGCAAGATGGCTTCTTCTTTTGTTAACAGCCCTTCTTCGACCATTTCAACCGCCATACGAACTGCTGCTGCGGCTGTTCTTTTACCGTTACGGCATTGCAACATCCACAATTTTTTGTGTTCGATTGTGAATTCCATATCTTGCATATCTTTATAGTGTTGTTCCAATTTATCACGAACATCAACCAATTGTGCATAAACTTCTGGCATCGCTTCTTCCAAAGATACACGACCAGAATCATCTTTGGCCATTGGTTGTGGTGTTCTGATACCGGCCACAACGTCTTCACCTTGGGCGTTAATCAAATATTCACCATAGAATTTATTTTCCCCGGTTGCAGGATCGCGTGAAAAACATACACCAGTTGCAGAATCATCACCAGAATTACCAAATACCATCGCTTGGACATTCACAGCGGTTCCCCAATCGCCTGGGATATTATTCAATTTACGATATGTAATAGCCTTTTTAGACATCCAAGAACCAAACACAGCCCCGACACCCAATTTTAATTGTTCCCATGGATCTTGTGGGAAAACTTTACCGATTTTAACACCGATTTCTTTGAATTTTTCGACCAATTCTTTCAAATCATCTGCTGTTAATTCTGTATCGACTTTGTAACCTTTGTCTTCTTTCATACGTTCCAATGTGTGTTCGAACAAATCGATATCAGCGCCCAACACAACATCAGAAAACATCATAATGAAACGACGATATGAATCATATGCAAATCTTTCATTATTAGATGCCCGTGCCAAAGCCTTTACAGTTTCGTCGTTCAAACCCAAATTCAATACTGTATCCATCATACCAGGCATAGAAACACGTGCACCCGAACGAACAGATACCAACAATGGATTTTCGCTGTCTGCGAATTTTTTGCCCATAATTGATTCAATGTGGGAAATTCCAGCCTTTACTTGATCCATCAAATCAGATGGATATGTTTGACCGTTTTCATAATAATATGTACAAACTTCGGTTGTAACTGTAAAGCCCGCAGGCACTGGCAATCCAACCAAATTCATTTCTGCCAAATTAGCGCCCTTTCCACCCAACAGATTTCGCATATCTGCACGGCCTTCGGCGGCACCATTACCAAATGTATAAACCCATTTATTTGCCATGGTTTCTCCTTTAATAAGTTTATTAAGCCGGACGTATTTTGAAAAAAAAGATTGATAAATGCAAGGATAAAATGTTTAAACAAGAAAATATTCTTATCAGGCACATATTGACAAATGATTATAAATCGGCTACTCTGTGTATGCTTTTAAACATAGGATAAAATATGCATCAAAAATTATCTGCTGCGGTAAAAAGACAAGTTTTGGAAAATATGTTTATAAAAAACTATAAACGTATGTGGCCGTATGTAAAGCCAGTATGGGTTCGCGCATTATTGACATTATTATTGGCAATTCCGGTTGGTTCAATGGACGCGCTTATTGCATGGGCAATTAAACCATATACTGATGCGGTTATGGTTGAACAAACAATGACAGCCAGTTGGTATATTCCTGTATTGATTATCGCATTTACAGCTGTCCAAGGTGGTCTGACATATATCTTGAATTACCTTAACACATGGGTTGGTGGAAAAATCACGAATGGGTTAAAGGCTGATTTGTTCAAAAAAATGTTAACTTTTGAAACAGAATTTTTTACATCACAAAATTCTGGGGAAATATTGATAAAATTTAACAGTAATGCTGATGCGGCATGTTCTGGATTGTTAAGTAATTTGAAAACATTTGTCCAAAGATTCTTTACAGCTGTTTCATTAACAATTGTTCTTTTTATTAATTCATGGCAATTGGCGTTGGTGACAACTGCAATTATGTTATTGGCGTTTTTACCAATGGCACAATTAAAAAAGCGTGTATCGCCTGTATTAAATAATGCAATGGCGGTTATGTCACGATTGACAACAAAATACAACGAAACATATGCTGGGAATAAAACAATTATTTCATATAATTTGGAAAAATCCCAAGAAACCAGATACCTTGAAACATTACATAAAAACTTTGATTTACAAATGAAAGTTTTTAAACGCACACGTTGGTTAACACCGATTATGCACGTTATATTATCTGTTGGTATTGCATTGGCACTTTGGTTTGGTTCACATTTGATTTTAACCCAACAATTAACCCCAGGTGAATTTGTATCATTCTTGACGGCATTGATATTATTATATACACCAATGAAAAGTATTGGTAACACATACAGTTCTGTTATCATGTCATTTTGGGCAATTGAAACATGCTTTAATTTAATGGATATGCAACCAAAGATTGTTGACAAACCAAATGCAATTGAAATGCCAGAAACACACAACCAAATTGCATTCAATGATGTATCATTTAATTACCTGGCGGATGTTCCTGTATTAAAGCATATCAATTTAACTGTGAATCATGGTGAAACAATTGCTATTGTTGGAAATTCTGGTGGTGGAAAAACAACATTGGTGAATTTATTACCACGTTTTTACGATGTAAACGGTGGTTCGATTACCATTGACGGTACAGATATTCGTGATTTCACATTAAAATCATTGCGTCAAAACATCGCGGTTGTGTTCCAAGACAATTTCTTGTTCGAAGGCACAATTCGTGAAAACATTATGTTGGGCAACGAAAATGCAACCGAAGAACAGGTTCAACACGCAATAAAATTGGCATACCTTGATGATTTCTTGAAAACATTAAACAATGGTCTGGACACACATATTGGCGAACGCGGCATAACATTATCGGGCGGACAAAGACAACGTGTCGCAATTGCGCGTGCGTTCTTGAAAAATGCACCTATATTGGTTTTGGACGAAGCCACTTCGGCACTTGATAACAAATCAGAAGCCGTTGTTCAAAAGGCTATTGAAAATCTGATGAAAGACAAAACAGTGTTTGTTATCGCACACAGATTATCAACAATACGCAACGCGACAAAAATCATTGTTGTAAATGACGGTCAAATTGTTGAATCTGGTACGCATGATGATTTGTTAAAGATAGAATGTGGTGCATATAAAATGTTATATGATATGCAATTCAAGACTGATACGGTTGAAAAAACACAATCTGAAAACCAGTAAAACAAAAGGTCGCAAATGCGACCTTTTTTAGTGTGTGTCAGAAAAAGTTTTCTGATTGGATAAAACACCCGATTTGGTATTTTGTTCCAACCACAAATATTTTGAACTATTTAATTGTATTTGTGTATTGGAAGATATACCTGGGGATAGAATCTTATTTTCTTTTTTTGGTTGGGGTTTCACTGTTATACACCGCCCAAATCAAAGCAATTACCCACCCAACCAGGGTATATCCCAAAAACAGATTTAATATAAATATCGCCAATGCATTTTTATGTCCGCGCCCAAACGCAACGATTGTTGGCACAAAATATATAAAACACATTATTAAAACGAATAAAAAATAAAACAAAGCAGCCATTATGTGCCCCTTTTGTTGGTAGTTAATTCAAAAGACACATTTAATAAAAATTCGATATCTTGCATTGGCACCG
>CALYRP010000051.1 GCA_945483255.1 uncultured Pseudomonadota bacterium | reverse complement strand
GAAAAAGCCTAAAAATCAAGTTTTTGGTTTTGTATTTTTATATAAATAAATTTGACAAAATACTTGATCTGTCAATTTTTTTACTTATAATAAGCCTGCAACAAAGGAAAAATTATGGAATACAAAACAGGTTTTGATCGTGGCGCTATCATAGACAGTATTTTGGCAAACACAATTCTTACAACACCCGTGCAGTCCAAGACGGATTTTATGTACATCGTTGGCGACAACGAAGTTTTTATAACGATTCAATGTGATAAACATGGAAACGAAATAAGTGCTTTTTGTATTAGACATTTAAAAAACACAAATGGCTGCACATCCAAATCTGCACAAGAAAAAACAAAGTACATAAAAATCACTAATCCAAAGATTGCAAAATTTATTAATAATGCTTGCAAACTCAGATTAAAAGGCCAAGCCAAAGAACAAGCAAAAATAGACCGTTTTAATCAAATATTTAAATAACAAGGTTTTTCAATGTTTACAAATCGCGACAAAATCAAAGAACAAATACTTTTTATGACAACCAACAAACACGTTGATTGTCTTGTTACAAAAAACGAAAGATATAAACCTGTCGGCGTTTCTGTTGTAATGCGATATAAATATTCTTTACCAGACATAGATATTTTTTATGACAAATGGATTGTCGAAAATTACGAAGATGCATTACAAATGAATTTACCAGGTTGTGAACATCATGACCAATTGGTCAAAGGCAGCGGTGTAAATGTGTTATCAAAAAAATTAGGATCTTTCATTTTTTATGGAAAAGATGCAGAAACAATTATCAACGCATGCGAATACAACAACGATTTTTACAGATTAATTGTTGCAAACCCATTGAATTTCCAAAGATAAAAAAACCGGCTTTTGCCGGTTTTTTTATTGTTTTTTATGCGCGCAATTTTGCGCCACATTTACTTTCTATGTTCTTAATCACTTTTTCTTGGATATTTGCTAATTCATTTTCATCCATATTATGATTCGGATAAATCGTGATTGTAAATGCAATTGATTTTTGACCATTTCCCATATCAAATGCATCAAATATTATCGCATTATCAATCGATGAATCCGAAGATATGGCCGTCGACACAATTTTTTGTGATTCAAAATTAGAATCAACAACAAACGCAAAATCACGCGTTATTGGCATAAAATCAGTAATTGGTGTTTTTGCATATTTAGGGTTTTTTGGCAAACCGTCAACATGTTCGACAATTCCAACAAAAACTTTTGATTTTATGTGTAATTTTTTAGCGACACTTGGGTGCAATTGTCCAAATTCAGCCAAAACTTTTTTACCCTGAACAATTTTTCCATAAACATATGGATGCGCCCAAAGTGGCGGATTTGTTGAATCAATTGTATATTTTTGTGAACCAAGTAATGATACTAAATCAGCCTTGATATCAAAAACATCTATTGCACGATTTCTTTTTTGCCAATGTTTTGGTGCTGTTTCGCCAACACGCACAATGCAAAGACTTTCATGTTGTTCGCCTGGTTTATCACCATCAAACACAGTTCCCATTTCAAACATATTTAAATTTGAAAATCCGCGTTTTTCATTATTGGCAACAGATATTAATAAATTTTCCAACAAATTATTGCGTGCCGTATCCATATCAACAACAATAGGATTTGCAACACGAACAATCGGTTTGTCTGTTAATAATTCTTCAATCTTGGAATTACCAAAACCGAATGATGCACATTCATTTAAACCACGCGATGCCAATTTTGTTTTTAGTCCTAAATTCATTTCGTTATGAATAACCGCAATATTATTTTGTGGTAAATCTTTTAAACCTATTTTTTCATAACCATAAATACGAACCAATTCTGAAACTATATTTTCAGGTATCACAATATCAACACGTTGTGATGTTGGTGTTATAATCCAATTTTCTTTATCTGATTTAACATCAAAATGTAATCTTTCTAAAATTTCCATTTGTGTTTTATCATCCAATTCAATACCTGTTTTTTGTTTAAACAATTTTGGATTATAAACCACAGATTGTGGTATATAAGATATACGACCCGCAACACCAAGATTTACAATTTCGCCACCACATTCATTCATTATGATTTTTGCAGCCTTTGACAAAGCCTTTAATGTTCCATCTGGATCAATACCGCGTTCATAACGATATGAAGAATCAGTTGATACACCATGTCTTTTAGAAGATTTACGAACAAATACAGGATCAAAATATGCTGATTCTAAAATTATATTTTTTGTTTCGTTTGTTGTGGATGCGCGCATACCACCAACAACCCCGGCCAATGCCAATATTCCGGCATCATCAGTTATAACCAAATCTTTATCACATAAATCATGTTCTTTTCCAAAAAGGTCTGTGAATTTTTCCCCAGTTTTTGCCATACGAACGGTTATATCACCAACAATTTCATCTGCGTCAAAACAATGCATCGGTTGTGCCAAATCATAGCAGATATAATTTGTCGCATCAATTGCTGCATTTTTTGGGTTTATACCCGCAGACAACAAACGCGATTGAATTGTTTTGTTTGATGGTGCCATTTTTATATTATGAATTTCACAAAAACGATATGTCGGACATGCATCGTTTGCCACCAAATTAACCTGGCGCGTTCCTTTTACCTGTTTTAATTCATCGATTTTTTCATCAATAAATTCACCAGCACCAGCCGCAGACAAATCCAGCGCAATACCACGAACAGATAAATAATCTGGACGATTTGGCGTGATAGATGTTTCCAAGATTGCCGCTGCATTTTGTGAAAGCGCAGATATCGGTTGACCAATAAATTCGACTTTTTCGTTCAATTCAATAATACCACTGTGATCATCACCAATACCAAGTTCTTTGGCACTGCACATCATACCTTTGGATTCGACACCACGCAATTTACCATTTTGAATTACGATGTCCCCAATTTTGCATCCTGGCAATGCCAGCGCAGACACCAAGCCCACGCGCGCATTTGGTGCACCACATACGACCTGACGCAAAATACCCGTTCCATCATCTACTTTCAATATATGCAAATGATCGCTGTCTGGGTGCGGAATACATTCAATTATTTTTGCAGCAACCGGCAAAATTGGATTTTCAAGACCTTCTACTTCCAATCCGATTGCATTTAATTTATCAGCAATTTCTTCTGGGGAAAGTTTTGTATTTAAATATTGTTTTAACCAATTAATTGACCACTTCATTTTAACACCCCCAAATTAAAAACCACTGTTTTTCAACCATCTGATATCGCCGTCATAGAATTTGCGTAAATCATTAAGGTCATATTTCAACATTGCCATACGATCCCAACCAAAACCAAACGCAAAACCTTGGTATTCATCAGGATTAATATTACAATTTTTCAAAACATTTGGATGAACCATTCCGGCACCACCCATTTCCAACCATTTTCCATCATCCCATTTCATATCAAATTCAACGGATGGTTCTGTAAATGGGAAATAAGACGGACGAATACGAATTTCAATATCGCGTTCAAAGAATCTTGAAAGCATTGCGCGCAATGTCGCGATTAAATCAGACATTGTTACATTTTTATCAATATATAATCCTTCGATTTGGTGGAACATCGGTGCGTGCGTCGCATCCATTTCTTTGCGATAAGTAGAACCAACAGCAAACATTTTAATTGGCGCACCAGTTTTTTCCATCGCACGAATTTGAATCGAAGATGTTTGTGTTCGCATAACATTGCCATTTTCCATAAAGAAAGAATCTTGCATATCACGCGCAGGATGATATTCTGGGGTATTCAATGCAGTAAAATTATGCCAATCATCTTCTATTTCTGGGCCCGTCCAAAGCGTAAAACCAAAAGATTCCAAAATTGCAGATAATTCTTTTAAAGATTGAGTCAACGGATGAAGTGTTCCACGATTTTCTGGTTGTGTATCCAATGAAACATCAACAAATTCTGTTGCCAATTTTGCGTTTAATGCTGCATTTTCTAATTCAATCTGTTTATCTTTGAATAATTGACGCAATTCAGTATTTTCAGCATTAACAACCGCCCTTTCTTCATTTGAAAGGGTTGCCACCGTCTTTAATTTTGCAGTCATTGTCCCATTTTTACCGAAAGTTTCAGCATACAAAGACTGTAATTCTTCCAAAGATTGTACATTTTTAATCTTATCTTTCATTTTTATCCCCACTTAAAAAGAACAAAGACCGTAAATTGCTTTACGGTCCTAATTCTAACAAAACAAAACCATTGCCGTAAAGCGTTATTTCGCGTTATTGGCAATAAATCGTTTCGCAGTTTCAATCAATGTTTCAAAGTTTTTATCAGCATCATATGCCATTTGGGCCAAAACTTTGCGGTCCAAAACAACACCTGCTTTCTTTAAACCATTCATGAACTGGCTGTATGTTAAACCGTTGCTACGAACAGCAGCATTAATACGAACAATCCACAAAGAACGAAAATCACGTTTCTTTTGACGACGATCGCGATATGCATATTGTCCTGCTTTTTCAGTTTTTTCACGCGCAGCACGATATGTTGAATGATGACGGCCCAAATAACCTTTGGCGCGGTCAAGTATCTTATTGTGTTTTTGTTTAACGGTTGTTCCGCGTTTTACTCTTGCCATAATTGACCCCCTTTGATTATTTCAAACCGTATGGAGCCAAGATTTTAGCCTGACCCATCATGTTTTCGTTCAAATACTGTGGCTTTGCACCGGCTTTGTTAGCACGTTTGGATTTATGCAACAGACATTTGTGGTGAGAGTTTCTGGCAACACGGATTTTACCGCTTGCAGTCATAGACGCACGTTTTTTCAAGTACGATTTTGTTTTCATTTTTGGCATTTTTTATCCTTTTAGTTATACCCTTATGGCAATGCCTTGCCATTTCGGTCTGCCTTATTTTGACATATAAAAAAGAAAAATCAAGTTTTTATTGAATATTGGCTTTTTTGCGTTTAAAGTTATCAACATGACCAAAGACAAATTATCTTATAAATTAACACGCATTATAAAATCATCATTGGCGGCGGTGGCGGTGCCTATATTTATAATATACATAATGATTGCAAAGCCAGATTATGCCATTATGAATGGTATGGCACATGTGGTGTTGCCAGTGGCTCATGCGGTTGGGTCTGTTATAACATGGCCAATTCGCGCCATTGGTCAAAGCGCAAAATGGATACACGAAACATCAAATTTGCGCACTGAAAACGAAGAATTACGCGTACGTTTGGATGCTGCATTGGCCAATAAAAATTCATGTGATATTGCAATACTTGAAAACCAAAAATTGGAACGCGAAATAGATATAAAACTCGCATCACCATATAAAACAGTTATTGCAGATGTACAATTCGATGATTCTGCATTTCATCACAATACATTTCTGGTTAATCGCGGAAAAAAATCTGGATTGACCAAGGGCATGGTTGTCGTATCTTTTGACAATCGATTAATAGGAACTATTATTGATTGCGGTTCACAATTTTGTCGTGTTCGCGCGTTAACTGATACAGATACAAATCTTGCAATTCGTATAACTGGATCTGATATTTCCGGATTTTTACAAGGGAATGGTAAATCTGGTGCATCTGTTGGTTTCTTTAACGATACAAAATTTGTTGGTCGCAAAGGTTTAAAAGTTATAACCAGTAATATCAGTGGGATATTGCCATCTGGGATATATATTGGCGATATGTTGGATGAAAAAAATGTAGATATTTTGCGTCCAAAAGATGTATCACGCGTTATGGTATTACAATATAATGACATAGGTTCGTATAAGTAATGTATAAATTCATACTAATTTTAAAACAAATCATGCCATTTTTAATGACTTTGTTATTGTGGCGAT
>CALYRP010000050.1 GCA_945483255.1 uncultured Pseudomonadota bacterium | reverse complement strand
CTTGACATTGTTTCTTTTATGAATATAATCGTTAAAGTTTTTAATGATTTGAATCTTAAATAATTAAACAGGGGGTTATGATGACTCATAACGAAGTAACAGAATTAGTGGCTGAAAATATGCGAATTTTAAGTCGCTTGTCCAGCCGTTTACAACCAATTTACGAAGAAAAATCGCGTGCAACGCGTCAACAGATGTCAATATTGGTTCGTCTTTATTTGGCAGGGAAAATTAAATTAAAAGATTTTGCGGCACACGAAGTAATTTCGACTGCTAATCTTTGCAGTGTATTTCGTAAATTAGAAGCAGAAAAATTAGTTGTTCGTTCAATTGATGAAAATGACCATCGTGATACTTGGTACGAAGTGACAAAATCAGGCCAAGTGATGGCTGAAAAATTATTGGATAAATTTCTGAGTGCTCTGGAATCTTTGTGCAAGGTTTTACCAGCAGAAGATGAAGATAAACTGGCCGAAACAGTTAAAACAACCAATACAATATTAAAAAAGATGGAGATGTTAAATGCGTAAATTATTGTATGCTTTTTTATGTGGGGTTATGATTATTCCAAACGCAAATGCGATTGATTTATCATTGCAAGACACGGTGGATAAAATTGTCGCAGAATCTAATGATGTTAAAAAGGCAGATGCAAATATTAAAAAAGCACGTGCGCAATTAAATGCGGTTAATGCCAATCGTTGGATGAATGTCGAAGGAACGGTATCTTATATGAATTTAATTGATCCAAAAAACCCAACCAGTGGGAATGGGGTAAAAATCCCATCTGAAATTGGCGCGATGTTAGAACAGCAATTTCAGATGCCGGTGGGGGTTTTGCCAGACAATATGTTTATGGCGGGCGTTCAAATTACGCAACCAATTTATACTTTTGGAAAAATAGGAAATGCTGTTGATGCGGTGCACGATGCAATTGATATGTCCAAATCTGCAAAAGATTTGACATTACGCGAAGTTAAATATGCCGCTGCAAATCTTTATTGGACTGCAAAAATGACAGATGAAATTGTTGCGGCCAGTGAAAGAAATTTAAATAATGCACGTGCTGCGCGTAAAAAATTAACCGCGGCAGGTCGTGCAAATCGCAGTAATTTAATTAAAATCGAATCTGATATCGCATCCAAAGAAATTAATTTATCGGATGCACAATTTAATCGTGATACGGCATATCGTATGTTGAAAATTATGGCGGGTATCAATATGGATGAAGATATTGTCTTGACCGATGATTTTCCAAACAAGTTCGAAGAATTAAATGCGGGCGAATTAAAATCTAATCCACAATGGGATATTTATCAAAAACAAATCAAAATGTATGAATCGAACGCATCTTCGAAACGTTCTGGTAATTATCCAACATTGGCGGCTGTCGGTTCATATAATTATTATTCTATGGGAAATAATGTAAGTGGTATGTTTGATAAAGAAGGCAGTCAATCTGCATATTGGGGATTGGCTTTAAAGGTTCCGTTAATCAGTGGTGGACTTCATTCTGCAAATGCAACAATGGAAGCCATGAATGCCGAAGCTGCACGTCAAGATTTAGATAAATCAAAAAAATTAATCCGCGAAGAATACGATACTGCGGTTAAAAAGTATAAACACCTTTGCGATAATCTTGGGAAATTAAATGAAGCATACAATCTGGCACAAAAGGCATATGATGTGTCTGCTAATCGTTTTGCGGCTGGTCAGACATCTGCAATCGAATTGTCGGACGTGTCTGGGGCGCTTTATCAAATGGATATGGCGGTGTTGAACGCAAAATATAATATCTTGATGGCGGCTGAATCAGTAAAAAAGTTAGGTGAATAATATGGCAAAATTAACAAAAACAGAAAGAATTGAAAACATTGTTAAAAAACTTAAAACACGTAAATCTAAAACTGTGATTTATACGATAGTTTTTGCATTGATTGCTTTTGCGTTTGCATACAGATTTTATGCAGTGCGCACAGAAAACAATTTCGAAGTTTTTAACATAATTCGAAACAACGAAAAAAATGGTGTACCATCAAATGTTGTAAACATGCAAAAAACAGATGGCATTTTATACGAACCGATAACAATTAAAAATAATCGGGGTTTTATATCTGGTGCGCGTTTAAATCTGTTCAAAGCCGGTCAAAAAATTGGTGATTGTAAAATTGTTTCTGTGTCCCACAACATTGATTTGGATACAGGTATGTATGTTATAAAAACATCAAATTGTAAAGATGGATTACAATATGCACAAATAAATAAGAACGGTTTTTATGTTCCGGTATCTGCTTTGCATGGTGATGCGGTATTTGTTCTTGAAAACGATGTCGCTGTATTGCGTAAAGTTGTAATTGAAAACCGTGATATTGAAAACGCGTTAATTAAATCTGGTATAAAAGATGGCGATATTGTCATTTTATCAAACATTCGCAATGGCGAAAAAATTAAAATAGAAAAATAAATAAAAGGAAATCAAAGATGTTAAAGTTTTTTATTCGTAAACCTGTTACAACAATTATGTTCGTTTTGTTTTTTGTAATATTGGGAATAGTTTCATTCCCAAAAATGAATATTGAACGAACACCATCTGTTGATTTTCCGTATGTGACGGCAACATTTGTTTATCCTGGTGCAACCAGTGCGGAAATTGAATCTCAGGTTGTAAAAAAGGCAGAAAATGCAATGTCAGAAGTTGCCGGTGTGAAAAAAATTACATCCCAGGTTTATGAAAATTCTGCGTTTGTAATCGCTGAATTTAATTTGGGTATAAATGTTGATGACAAGGCAAATGAAGTAAAAGCAAAAATTGATGGTCTTGCCAATGATTTTCCGGATGATTTAAAACAACCGGTTATTGCGAAATTGAATCCGTTACAACAAGCGGTTTTGGATATTGTTATTCGTGATGCAAATCCAAGAGATGTAGAAAAATATGTATCAGATACACTTGCTAATAAAGTAACCGCGGTCAAAGGTGTCGCATCTGTTAATACATTTGGTGGTTTACAACGTGCGGTTCGTATCGCGATGGATCCTGATTTAATGGCGGCGCGTGGTGTTACGGTCAATGATATTGCAAGCGCGATAGCCACACATAATTTAAATGTTCCAGGTGGCAAAATTGAAACATCTATCAATTCTGAAAATGTTCGTTTTGTTGGTGAATTCAAAGATGTCAAAGAAATTTCAAATCTGGAAATCACGACCGTTGAAGGTGAAACATTCAAATTATCAGATGTGGCCAGCATCACAGATGGTGCACGTGATATTGAAAAAGGCGCACTTTATAATGGTGAAAATGTTGTCATTATGTCTGTTGTAAAGGCAAGCGACGGTAATGCAATTAAAATATCGCAGGCATTACGCAAAAAGATGCCTGAATTTGAAGCGGACCTTAAAAATCATTTTCCAAATGCATCTATGGAAATCGTATCTGATTCGTCAATTAGCGTTTCAGATGATACAACCAGTACGATTAATGGTATTATCCTTGGGGTTATATTTACAATTATCGTTTTATTGGCGTTTACACGCAATTGGCGTTCTACTGTCGTTGCTGGGGTTGTGATACCTGCATCATTGTTATCTGGATTTTTCTTGATGAATAACTCTGGATTTACAATTAATGCGATGACTCTTTTGGCATATGCAACAGCATTGGGAACATTGGTGTCGAATGCGATTATTTTGATTGAATCATCCTTGACAGAATTACGCAAAGGTAAATCCCCAGATCAGGCCGCTGAAGACGGTACACGTGCTGTTGCGGTTCCTGTGTTGGCGGGTGTTGGAACAAATATCGTTGTGTTCTTGCCGTTGGCGTTTATGGGGGGAATTGTTGGACAATTTATGTTGCAATTTGGTATGACTGTTGTTTATTTGACATTATTGTCGTTGCTGTTTTCTTTTACATTAACGCCAATGATGATTGCGAAAATGTTAAGATTGCCACGTAAAACACAAACAAAACGCGATATCAAAGAAATAGAAGAACATAATAATAATTCGCGTATGCATTCGTGGTTTGAATATCAAACGCGTCATCCATTTACTGTTATCGTTGGGGCGTTTGTTGTGTTAATTTTATCGTCCAAGTTAATGGGGTTTGTTGGAAATGAATTCTCGCCATCAACTGATGCAAATGAAATTACTATCACAGCACGTGCACCAATGGGGGCGGTGTATTCAAAATCTGAATCTATTGCGCGTGAAATTGATAAACGTGTAAAACAATTCCCAGAAGTTGAATCTACAACAATCAAAATTGGTGATAACGGATTGCAAAACATCAATGTAAAAGTAAATTTGGTAGATGTTGAAAAGCGTAGTATCAGTGATAAAAAACTGGCACAAAAAATGTTGCCGACATTGTCTGATATTGTTGATGCAGAAATTCAGATTCGTGCAGGCGAAGCAATCAGTGGTTCTGCAAGTTCTTCGGATATAGTATTAAATGTCTTTGGTGAAGATGATGCAAAACGCAACGCATATGCCGACCAGATTTTAAAGGCTGTTAACGACATTGATGCGGTGCAAAGTGCGGTTTTGGCGCAACAATTACCAAGTAATGAAATCCGTTTCATCCCGGATAGTGAAAAAATGAATTTCTGGGGTGTAAAAAATGCAACAGCCGGTTCAACATTGCGTACGGCATTATTCGGAAATGATAATTATAAATACAAAGAAAATGGTGATGAATATCCGATAATTTTGGAATTCGAAAAACAATTTAAGAAACAGTCAATGTTTAATAGTGTTTTTGTTAATTCACACAAAGGTATGGTCGCGTTGTCAGAATTGGGAAAAATAGAAACTGTTCCGGCAACATCAAATATTTACCGTCTTGATAAGAATCGTGTAACAGAAATTGATATCAATATTGGTAAATCAACAATTGGTCCTGTTCAGGCACAAATTCAAAAAGAATTAGATGCTATAAATTGGGAACCTGGATACAGTGCATCTTTTGCAGGGATGTCTGAAATTCAGGAAGAATCAACTGCGGAAATCGCCCAGGCGTTTTTGTTGGCAACAATTTTAACATTTATGTTATTGGCTGCGATTATGAATTCTTTTGTTCATCCGTTTACAATTGCAACATCAATCATAACCAGTTTCGCAGGTGTATTTGTTGCGTTGTTCTTGTCAGGGGCTTCGTTAAATGTTGGTGCGATGTTGGCATTCATTATGTTGGTTGGTTTGGTTGTGAATAATAATATTTTGGTGTTGGAACCAACTGTACAACGTGTTCAAAATGGTGAAGACGCTAAAGTTGCACTTTGGGACGAATTGATGAATAAAAAGCGCATGATTTGGATGACTACAATTGCGGTTGTTGCCGGTATGGTACCACAACTTTGGTCAAATGACGGGTTAAAGGTCGCGATGGGTGCCGTTATGATTGGTGGTATGTGCGCATCATTGGTTTGGACATTTACTTTGACCCCGGCATTATTTATCGCAATGGAAAAATTACGCAAAAAAATAAACAAAAATAAATAATATTGACAAAGTCCTGCTTTTCGAGTTATCTTTTATATAACGAAACAAAGGCAGGACATGAATAAATCATACAAAGTTGTAAACGATTTAAAAACAACAAGTCTTGTTATGGGACTGTCGTTAACTTTGTCTTCGTGTGATTTTAATAAATCTGGGTCAGATGACCATAATTATACAGAAGTATCTCATAAAACAGACAGTGTTTTGCAAAAAAATCTTGAATATAATTTAGCGTTAAGGATTCAAGATTCTTCAAGAAAACGTATCACACAATTACAAGAAGCAAACAAAACAATTGTAAGAAATTGTGCAAAAAAATATGTTCGCAGACATATCAAAGACAATGATTTGTATGTTTTTATG
>CALYRP010000049.1 GCA_945483255.1 uncultured Pseudomonadota bacterium | reverse complement strand
TTTTGCATGGTTGGTTTTAATGTTGGTATCTGTATATTTTGTCGGCAGATTCCCATGGATAATGTTGTGGCTGTTAATGATTATCGTTGGCGCAGATGTTGGCGGATGGTTATTCGGCAAAATATTCGGTGGCGATAAAATGTGGGAAAGATTATCAGAACACAAAACATGGTCTGGTCAAATTGGTGGTATAATTTGTGGAACAATTATGTCTGTGGTTTTCTTTCTTTATTTCAAACCATTTGGCAGCGATTCTATGTTCGCCGTATTGATGGGAATAACAATCGCCCTGCTTTCACAATATGGTGATTTAACCGCCAGTTTCATCAAAAGATGTCTGGGCATCAAAGATTTCGGGAACTTATTACCGGGACATGGCGGAATATTGGACAGATTTGATGGATGGATTTATGTATTACCATTTATTTGGTTTTTCATATAAGACAAAGGGAAATGTATCATGCATACTATTTTAACAGTTGTTGCATTATTGATAGTCTTGGGTGTTGTTGTCTTTGTTCACGAAGCCGGTCATTTTATGGCGGCGCGTTGGGCCGGTGTACGCGTTGATGCATTTTCAATCGGGTTTGGGCCTGCGATTTTAAAATGGCACGACAAACATAATACTGTGTGGAAACTGTGTTGTTTACCATTGGGTGGATATGTTTCAATTTATGGTCAAGAAGACATGTTCAACCGTAAAAAATATAATGAATTGCCAAAATCTAAAAAAATCGGACATTATTTATCAGTTCCTGCATGGAAACAATTCATAATCATTGGCGCTGGGGTGTTTATGAATTTTATGTTGGCGTGGTTTATTTATTCTGCTGATTTTATGTTCCGACCACGCAATATTCAATTACCTGTAATTGGTCAGGTTGTCCGTGACAGCACTGCATTCAAAGCAGGTATAAAACCGGGCGATGTTATTATGAAAATAGATAACGCATCTATTGAAAATTGGGGTGAATTAATTATTGCCAAAGAATTGGCGGACAAACATGATGCAAACGTTTTAATTGCACGCAAAGATAAACTGATTAATGTCAAATTGGCACCTGCGGATCGTTGGGGCTTAATCGCAGATGGCAGCAAAACCATGTATCGCAAGAAGGGATTCTTTGGTTCAATTTATTCAGGATTACGCGAAACATATCACCAATCAAAAACTTTGTTGATTGTGTTAAAACAAATTATAACGGGCGAACGTTCTTCGAAACAATTGGGATCTTTCATCACGATTGCCCAGGTTTCTGGACACGCATTGGAAGCAGGATTTTTCATATTCCTTTCCATTATTGCATTGATTTCTGTGAATCTTGCGGTTGTTAATTTATTACCATTGCCGGTTTTGGATGGCGGGTATTTATTGATTTTAATAATCGAAGCTATTACGCGTCGCAAATTAGGTGGCAAAGCAATGGAATATACAATTGTGATTGGATGGATTCTAATCATGTTGTTATTCGCTTTCACAATGTGGAACGATATTGCGCGTGTATTCGGATTAAATTAAAAAGGACCACAGTATGAGAACATTGGATTTTGTTGCAGGTTTGACAATACCCCAAGCATTCTCAAGGGCATGCAATTTTGTAAGAAATACTGGCGAACCCGTATTGGCAGACATAAATGATATTATAATGATTATCAACAAAGATACCGATTTACACAAAGCGGTTATAGACTATCGTCAAAAATTGGAATTTAAATATGAAATTGAAAGAATGAAAAGACAAAGGTAAAAGACATGTCAACGCAAATATATGAAGCAAAACCTTATACAAATATCAGACAAGCTTCTGAAGAAGCAATCAGGATTGCACACGGAATAAATTCTGATGTTATCGTGGTTTTTAATGACACACGTTTTACAATAAAACCAGATACAAAAACACAAGACGCTATTGATACATACCTTGCAATAAGGGACAAAATGACAAAAGCACAACAACAATTAAAACAACACACAATGTAATTATGAATATAAAAACATTAAATCTTTTATTATTGCTTTCGATTATTGGGACTGCGAACGGTGCAACTGTTTCGCGCATTGACATAACAGGAAATCAACGCATGGACGATGAATCTGTCAGAATTCTAGCAGATGTAAAGCCCGGCAATGATGTTAATTCTGAACACGTGAACAACATTGCAAAAACATTACAATCCAGCGGATATTTCGAAAAAGTCTATGTAAAATTAAATGGAAATGTTTTAAAGATAAATGTTGTCGAATCTCCAATTATCAATATGGTTACAGTTGAAGGAAACGATGAAATTGACACCGAAGATTTAAAGAAAGAAATAAAAACCAAAGAACGCACATCTTATGATAAATCTGTGATTGGCGGTGATGTCCAACGCATGCTAACACTTTATCAACGCAAGGGATTTTTTGGGACAAAAATCAATCCAAAGAAAATTGATTTGGACAATAATCGCGTTAATGTTGTTTATGAAATCAAAGAAGGTCATCCAACCTACATTGAAAATATAGATTTTGAAAACAACAAAAAATTCCGTTCTTCTACCCTGCGCAAAGAAATGTTATCGCGCGAACACACATGGTGGCGTTTTATGACTCAATTTGATGTATATGATGAAGACCGTATTCAATACGACCAACAATTATTACATCAATTTTATATGCGCAACGGTTTTCTTGATTTTCGTATTACGGATGTAAAGGGCGAATTTACCCAAGACCGCGAATATTATTCTGTGAAATATACTGTTGACGAAGGCAACCAATATAAAATTGGCGATATAAAAATCGATAATCCTTTTGATGATGTTCCAGACAAAGAATTAAAAAAAGCACTGAAAATATCAAAAAAAGATGTTTATAACATCGATAAAATTGATGAAACAATAAACGCATTGCGTGGCAGTGTTGCGGACCATGGTTATGCATTTATCAGCGTTGAACCAATTCCTACAAAACATGACGACACACGCACAGTCGATTTAAATTTCAAGATTCAAAAAACAAATCGTATTTATATCAACAGCATTAATTTGCTGGGCAATGTCCGTACTTTTGACAGTGTTATTGAACACCATTTACCCATGCGCGAAGGCGATCCTTTTTCCCTGCAAACAATCGAAACTGGTCGTCAAAATTTGATGCACACGCGCTATTTCAAAGATGTGCAAATGATTCCAACACGTCTGGCTGATGCAAATATGATGAATTTGGACGTCAAGGTTGAAGAACAACCAACCGGCGAATTATCTGGTGGTTTGGGGTGGTCAACAATTAATGGTTTTATGGTTGATGCCGGAATCACAGAAAATAATTTCATGGGACGCGGTCAAATTGTTCAGATAAAGGGCTCTATTGCTCAATATCAACGTCAGGCGTTATTCAGTTTCACAGAACCGTTTTTATTTAATCGTGAATTAGCTGGTGGTTTTGATGTTTCGTACACACAATATAAATATTCAAAATTGGGTGGATATGGATATGACCGTGATTCATTTATGGTTGCCGGCAGATTGGGATGGCGTTTAACAGACCATTGGACACAAACAATGCGTTTATCTGCAACATTCGATCAAAACTATGATTTGAATCAAGGTGGCTGGCAAAAAGCAAACCTTTATACCCTGGGAACAAATCTGCGCTATTATAATTTAAATACTAATTTCCAACAAAACACACACACAGGCGTTGTCGGCAATATCGGTGTGGCATATACTGGGTTTGGTGGCACGAACACATTTATGCGATACAGCGCAGACATTACAGGTTTGGTGAAATTCTTTGACGACAGATGGCAATTACGTGCTGGCTGGGAATTCGGTTATTTGCAATCGTTGCAAAGCGACGATTATATACCACGTGTTTACCGCTATTTCTTGGGTGGTGAATCATTACGTGGATTTGATGTTGCGGGTGTTGGTTCGCGCAATTGGTATTATCGCACATATTCACTTGGTGGGTTATGGAAAGCCAACGGTTCGACACAACTTAATTTCCCAATATTTATCCCAGACGAATATCAAATCAAAGGATTTATATTCGCAGACTATGGTATTTTGGGCAAACCGCCAAAGAAAGAATTTACATATGCTGGCAAAGACAACATTATTGACCAAGATTGGCGCACATCTGTTGGATTTGGTATTTATTGGAATACGCCTATGGGCCCGATGAACTTTTCTTGGGGTTGGCCATTAAAGGTTAATAAATACGATGACGAAAGACGGTTCTTGCTTTCATTCGCGACACAATTCTGACATTGTTTTGTCTTGACGTGGGGGCTAGAATTTTCTTATACTTTTATAAAAGAAAGGAGAAAGGCATGAAAAAATTTCTGGTGATATGCACATTGGCGATTGCTGGCTTGTCTTTGGCGGGTTGTGGTCAAATATATGATTCAGAACCGGTTACAATTGGTTATGACAACAACGAATTAAAATTAAGTCCATGCGCATGCATTTTGGTTTATCGCGCATAATATACTTATTTGCGGGGGGATGTTTTGAATTATCCAAATGATTTTGATATAAAATCATTTCCTGCGGGCAAAACGATTGCTTTTTCCCGCAGTGTTTCTATATGGATTTCAATCGCATTCTTTTTGATTGTCGCGCTTTGCGGTTTTGTATTATTGGGTATCCATCTAAAAAAGAATTATCCTTTTTTAATTTCTATTGATCCATTTACAGACGAATGGAATGTTGTAACTTTTCCGGGGAAACAAGACAAAGAAACAATTTCACAATATCAAATTGTCCAAGAAAAAATGGTTCAAGATTTTGTAACAAATTGGTTCACAATATCCGCAATTGGTTCTGATAATAACGACCGTTGGGCAAATTGTTCGATTAAAGAATGTGCAAACGGTGAACAATTCCGCCCTGACAATATAAAATGTGCTCTGTCTTGCAAGGCTGATGATAAAGTTTTTGAAGATTTCTCTAAAAATGTATTACCAGAATATCAGGCCCGCGAAAAAGCTTCGGAAAAATGGATGGTTGGACGCATGTTAATTACCCCAACCAATGTTACAGAAACATCTGGCACATGGCAGGTTTATACCACAATTTATTCCACAATCAGTTCTGCGTTTAACACATTATCGTTTATAACCATTGAACAAGGCCAAAACAGATATCCTGCAACATTGGGGTATTATATAAAAACATTTAATTCATACAGGTTAATCAATGAATAAATTAAAATCATTTTTAATGGGTTTTATTTTATTGATAATGACATTTATCATCATAGTTTTGGTGGCATTAATTTATCGTGCGAACGACAGAATGTCTGTCAAATCATATATTTTCCAGGTAAATAATTTTGCCAATCAACGCGTTGGTGAATTGCAAAATATTAACGATATTTCTGACGAAGATTTGCGTAATAAATTGATAAAAAAATATATTTCAGAATATTTCAAAGTTATCCCGGGTGAAACAGATATTGAAAATCGTCCTGTGTTGTATATGTTATCTACCCCGAATGCGCGCAAACAATGGCAAAATGGCGAAGCTAAAAATATTGCTCAAATGTCTGCAAAAAATATGTTCCGTATGGTGCATGTACCCGATGATGGTATTGCTACACTTAACAGACCAGCCGATTATAATTACAAAGATGCGGCATACCAAAAAATTTATTATTCTGTTCGTTATTATATGCAAACATGGAAAGAAGCCAATAAAATGGGAACAAACCCTGTCTTTGAACAAGGAACAATTAATATCGAAGCCGTCTTTCAACCTGGTATTGTCGAAAATATGGACATTCAAAAATATTTGGAAAAAGGATACAGCCCGGCTGGATTATTTAATTTCAAAGTTACAAACATAGGAAACAAGGAATTTTAAAAATGAAAAAAATCTTTGGTTTAATATTGTTGATTGGATTTGTATTTGTACCGAATGTTTCTGGTGCTGATGATTTCGATTTTGATGCATTTGCCATTGTTGATGACACCGAAAGCGATTTAACCACAGAAAATGTTTCTCTTAATTCTGGGGCTGGGGTTCTTAATGTAAAACAATTTGATATTGCTGGCGCTATGTTGGGTACGAATTATGACCAAATAAACAATTTGTTCTTTAATTCATCAAATCTTTATGCACCACGAAAAAAAGACAGCGTTATCTATACCATAAACAAAGAATGGAAATACAACCTTGATTATGAATGCCGCCAAAACAATATATTTGTCCCGGCCCAATTGGAAAAATGTATATATTCATTGGCACAAAAT
>CALYRP010000048.1 GCA_945483255.1 uncultured Pseudomonadota bacterium | reverse complement strand
GTCTCCAAAACCGCGGATAAGGGTTCGATTCCTTTAGCCCCTGCCAGAAAAAAACCGGTAAAAACAAAGAAAAATTGGAAAACGCATGAAAAAAATAATAGATTTTATCAAAGCAGTCCGCAGTGAATGGTTCAAAATTGTTTGGCCAACACGCGAAACCGTTATTCATACCACATTTATGATTTTATTGTTTTCTGGGTTGGCTGCGCTGTTCTTTTTTATCGTGGACAGCATTTTAAATGCGTTGGTGAACTGGATTTTCTAAGAAAAGGAAAGTATCATGGAAGAAAAAATGCAGTGGTTTGTTGTTAATGTTCACACGTCTTGCGAAGACAAGGTTGCACGTGAATTGCGCGAACAAATCGATAAACGTAAATTAAATGCGTATTTCGGTGAAATTTTGGTTCCAACACGCGAAGTTTCCGAAGTTAAAGCGGGCAAACGTGTCAAAACAGAAAAGAAATTTTTCCCAGGATATATCGTTGTTCAAATGGTTATGAATAACGAAACTTTTTCTTTGGTGAAATTGATGCCTAATGTCGTTATGTTCTTGGGGCAAAAGGTTAAAAATCAATCTAAACCTATTCCTATCAGTGAAGCAGAAGCGCGTCGTTTGTTGAAACAAGTCGAAGAAGGTTCTGTTGTAACCGAAGATACTGTCTATGAGGATGGCCAAGAAGTACATGTTATCGATGGCCCATTTGCGAACTTTAATGGTATCGCATCTAATGTTGATAATGTAAAACAAAAAATGACAGTAACAATTTTAGTATTTGGACGTGAAACCAGCGTTGAATTGGAATTCGCCCAAGTCGAAAGAATTTAACCTGTTGGTTAAATAAACTGTGGTAGATGCGCCACATCGCACCACAACACTAACAAAAAAATGGAGTGAAAAATGGCAAAAAAAGAACTTAAAGGTATTGTTAAACTGGTTGTGCCAGCAAAACAAGCTAATCCAGCGCCACCAATTGGGCCGGCACTTGGTGCTGCGGGTGTTAACATCGCAGAATTTTGTAAACAATTTAATGACAAAACAGCGGATAAAGAACCAGGAATGCCAATTCCTTGCATAATCACTGTTTATACAGATCGCTCTTTCGAATTCATTATGAAATTGCCACCTGTGTCATATTATATTAAAAAAGCATTGAAATTGAAAATCGGTTCTCATAAACCAGGACGTGATTTCGTTGGTACAATTTCAAAAGCACAAATCGAAGAAATTGCAAAGAACAAAATGCCTGACTTGAATTGTTCTACAATTGAATCAGCATGCAACATCGTTGCTGGTCAATGCCGTTCTATGGGCGTAAAGGTGGAGGAATAAGGTCATGAAAGTTACAAAAAGAAAACAAACTTGGGCCAATTTGGACACCAAAAAAGTATACGCGATGGACGAAGCTGTTGAAACATTGCGTGGTTTTTGTTCGAAAAAATTCGATGAAAGTTTAGAAATTGCAATCAGATTGGGTATTGATGTAGCAAAAGCTGATCAAAATATCCGTGGTATGTTATCTTTGCCAAACGGCACAGGTAAAAAAGTCCGCGTTGCAGTATTCACAATCAATTCACAAGACGAAGCCAAAAAGGCTGGCGCTGATGTTATCGGTGGCGAAGAATTGATTGACAAAGTTGCAAACGGATTTTTGGATTTTGATCGTGTTATCGCAACACCTGATATGATGCCAAAGATGTCAAAAGTTGCACGTGTTTTGGGACCAAAAGGTTTAATGCCAAACCCAAAATTGGGCACAGTTACAAACAATGTTGCAGAAGCAGTTGCTAATGCAAAGGCTGGACAAATTGAATACCGTGCTGAAAAGAAAGGTATTATCCATGCCGGAATTGGTAAAATGTCTTTTGAAACATCTAAATTGGTCGAAAATGCAAACGCATTGATTGAACAATTGAAAAAAGTTAAACCTGCATCTGCCAAGGGACAATATATCTTGGGATGCAGTGTTGCAACAACTCAAGGCCCAGGCTTGAAGGTTGATGTAAAATAATTTATGGTGGGGCAACCCACCATAACAGCGATTTCTGTCCAAGACTGATGGTGTGAAGATAAATCACTTAATTTCCATCATAGACAAAGAAAGATTCTTTGGGGCAGGAACGAAGCCCCACCGGTGGTTAAACCACAGATGGAAAGATTAACAAAAAAAGCTTAAAAGGATATAAAAGATGAGACGCGAAGAAAAATCAGATTTGATTTCAGCGTTGCAGTCGTCCTTGAAAGAAGCAGACGGTGTTTTCGTTATTGAAAACCATGGTTTGACAGTGAAAGAAATGGAATCTTTGCGTAATGAATTACGTCCATTGGTTTCCGTATTCAAAGTTGTCAAAAACCGTTTGATGAAATTGGCGTTGAAAGACACTAATTTCGAAGCTGTATCTGATTTGATGAAACATCCAACAGCTGTTGCAGTTGCAACTGATGCGTTGGCTGTTACAAAAGTTTTGGCAAAATTTGCCGAAGAACACCAAAATTTGACAATTTTGGGTGGTAAAATGGATACAGAACTTCTGGATGTGAACGGCGTTGTGCAATTATCCAAGCTTCCATCGCTGTCGGAAATTCGTGGTACTATCGCACGTATATTGATAGAACCAGCATCACGTTTGGCGCGTGTTTCTGCAGAATATGGAAAAAAAGAAAATTAATATAAACTCACAAGGAGTAATAAAATGGCAGATATTCAAAAAATCGTTGAAGAATTGTCAAAATTGACTGTTCAAGAAGCAGTTGAATTATCAAAAGCATTGGAAGAAACATGGGGCGTAAGCGCTGCTGCTGCTGTTGCAGTTGCTGCTGGTCCTGCTGCTGGTGCTGCAGCTGAAGAAAAAACAGAATTTGATGTTATCTTGGCAGATGCCGGTGCAAACAAATTGGCTGTTATCAAAGCTGTTAAAGACATCACAGGTTTGGGTTTAGGCGAAGCAAAAGCTTTGGTTGAATCTGCACCTAAGGCTGTTAAAGAAGCAGTTGCTAAAGATGAAGCTGAAAAAATGAAAGCGACATTAGAAGCAGCTGGTGCAAAAGTAGAAATGAAATAATTTCTGCTGAAATCGCAAGATTTCAACAAATTGCAGAAATGCAATTTTCCGCCGCCCGCCTGGATGTAAAATCCTTGGCGGGCACACAGGCGTAAAAAGGTTTTATACTTTTTTCGTTTGCAAAATACAGATAAAAGACAAATAAAAAGGATTCAAAACATGGCAGTTATCCAGAAACTTAGAAAATCTTTTGGTAAAAGTTTTTTGCAAACTCCGCTTCCTGATTTGGTCGAAATTCAGTACAATTCTTACAGAGATTTCTTGCAGGCAGATGTAGCCCCAGAAAACAGAAAAAATATTGGGCTGCAAAATGTATTCAAATCTATGTTCCCAATTAAAGATTATGCGGGAATCGCAGATTTGGAATTTATTGAATATACATTGGATAAACCTGTATATAATGTTCAAGAATGTATGCTGCGTAATTTAACATATTCCAGTAAACTGAAATTGAAGCTGAGATTGATTTTGTGGGATATCGCAGAAGATGGTAAAAAATCTTTGCGTGATATCAAAGAACAAGAAATATTTATGGGCGAAGTTCCACTTATGACAGAACGCGGCAGTTTTATCGCCGCCGGTGTGGAACGTGTTGTGGTTTCGCAAATGCACCGTGCCCAGGGTGTGGTATTTGGTACAACAAAAGAAGCAAAAGTTGCTGGAAATCCAGAAACATATACAGGTCGTATTATTCCTGAACATGGTTCTTGGATTGATTTTGAAGAATCCAAAGGTATTATTTATGTCCGTATTGATCGTCGTCGTAAAATACCTGCAACAGTGCTGTTGCGTTGTTTGCCGTCTGCGGCAGATGAAAAGAAATTCGCTGCTGATCCGCGCAAGGCAACTATCCAAGGAATGAGCGCCGAAGAAATTCTGTCGAATTTCTATAAACAAATTCCATTATCTTTTGATGGTAAACTGTGGGTCGGCGATAATGCTTCGTTCGAAGGTTTGGATAAATATCGTTTGAATTATGATTTAATTAATCCAAAAGACAAAAAAGTATTGGCAAACAAAGGTGATCGTTTGAATGCTAAACGTTTGGCCAAGGTTATGTCTGCATCTAAACAATTCGGTATTGAACGCGATGCGTTGATTGGTGAATATTTATTCAGCGCTGTTAAAAATGGCGATGAAGTATTGTTTGCCGAAGGCACAGAAATCACAGACGAAGTATTAAACGAAATCGAAAAATTGGGTGTTAAAAACATTTCGATAATTTCTATTGATAATACGACAATTACTGCACATATGCGTAATACTTTGATGGCAGACAAAACATCAAGTCGTGAAGAAGCTTTGATTGCTATCTATGATTTGGTTCGTCCAGGTGAACGTCCAACATTAGAAGCGGCTATCAATTTGTTCTTGCGTCAAGGTTTTGATCCTGCGTATTACGATTTGTCGGCTGTTGGTCGTTTCAAAATGAACAAACGTTTGAAAATCGATTCAGGCAAAAAACCAGAAGATGAAAGAACTTTGTCAAAATCTGATTTCTTGGCGGTTTTGAAAACATTAACAAATATTATCGACCACAAAGATGTAATTGATGATATTGATAATTTGTCTAATCGTCGTGTTCGTGCGGTTGGCGAATTGTTTGAACAAACTTTCCGCAACGGTATGTTGCGTATCGAAAGATTGGTTCGTGAAAGTTTGACATCACCAAATATTGCAACAATGCAACCACAAGATGTTATTAATGCAAAACCATTAATGTCATTGGTTGCAGAATTCTTGGGAACATCACAATTATCTCAATTTATGGATTCGTATAACCCATTGGCCGAAGTAGAACATAAACGTCTTATTTCCGCTTTGGGTCCTGGTGGTTTGAATCGTGAACGTGCTGGAATTGACGTCCGCGACGTTCATCCAACACACTATGGAAGATTGTGCCCAATTCACACCCCAGAAGGTGCAAATATTGGTTTGATTTCACACTTGTCTTCTTATGCACGTGTTAACCCATATGGATTTATTGAAACACCATACTATGTTGTAAAAAACAGCAAAATTACCGATGAAATGGTATATTTGACTGCAGATGAAGAATTGGGACATAAAATTGCCCAAGGAAACACCCCAACAACATCTTCTGGTGTTTTGGCAGAAGATATGGTTACTGCGCGTGTTGATGGTGAATTTACAATGGTACCAAAGGACGAAATCGATTTGATCGACGTGGCCCCGCGTCAGGTAGTATCTATTGCGACTGGATTAATTCCATTCGTTGCGAACGACGACGCGAACCGTGCTTTGATGGGATCAAACATGCAACGTCAGGGTGTTCCATTAATGCGCGTCGAAGCACCATTAGTTGGAACAGGTATTGAACGCGAAGTTGCACGTGATTCCCGTACAGGAAAGGTTGCAAAACACAGTGGTGTTGTTGAATCTGTGGATGCAAACCGTATCGTTGTTAAATGTATGAATTCACGTAATGTTGTGACCGGTGTTGATATTTATAACCTTGAAAAATTCCAACGTTCAAACGGTGAAACATTGGTTCATCAAAAACCTTTGGTTCATGTTGGCGACAGAATTTCTGCGGGTGATATTATTGCCGACGGTTCATCTATGAATTATGGTGAATTGGCATTGGGACGCAATGTATTGGTTGCTTTCGTTCCATGGCGCGGATATAACTATGAAGACGCGATTGTTATTTCAGAACGCATTTCACGTGATGATGTTTATACATCAATCAAAATCGTTGAAAAAGAAATCAAATTGCGTGATACACAATTAGGCCCAGAAAGCTTTACACGTGATATTCCAAATGTAGGTGAAGAAGCACTGAAAAATTTGGATGAATCCGGTATCATTTATGTTGGTGCACGTGTAAAACAAGGCGATATTTTGGTTGGTCGTGTTTCGCCAAAATCTGAAACATTGTTGACCCCAGAAGAAGCGCTGTTGCGTAATATCTTTGGTGAAAAAGCTTTGAATGTAAAAGATACTTCATTAAAGGTTGGACCAAACGAAGAAGGAACAGTTATCGGTGTTAACGTCTTGACACGTCATGGTGTTAAAAAAGACGACAGAACACAAATGATTGAATTGCAAAAAATTGAAAAAATCAAAAAAGATTGCGAAGAAGAAACTGCGATTATCGAAGATGGTTTTGCAGATCAAGTGTTCCAATTGGCTGAAAACGCAACAATTTCTGCTGGCACTGGCAGTTTGAAACCTTTTGTTGGTAAAAAATTAACAGCCGAAGTTTTCGAAGGTATCAGACCAACAGACATGAAAAAATTGGTTGTTTCCGACAAAGAAATTCAGGCAAAAATTGATGAATTGCGCGAACAACATTTGTTGAAATTGAAAGATTTGAACGAACGCGCAGATGCTGAAATTGCCAAAGCAACAGAAAGCACATCTTTGGGTGCAGGTGTTTTGAAAGAAGTCAAAGTTTACATCGCACACAAAATGAAATTACAGCCTG
>CALYRP010000047.1 GCA_945483255.1 uncultured Pseudomonadota bacterium | reverse complement strand
TTTATTTAAAAAAAGTATATGATTTCTTGTCTGTTATTTTATCATTTGCATCAGTTGGCGCGGTTATATATTTATTTGCGACACAAATACGACCAATGTTATCTGAATTATACGGTGCGACCCCAATATTACAGCAAAAATTGTTGGCATTTTCTGAATACACTTCGAAACTTATTGGTGTTGGCATAGATATTAATTTAATTCCAAATTTACCACAAATTGCCGGATACATTGGATCATCACTGGCTGGACTTGCAACATCAACAGGAATGGTTTTGATGTATTTAATATTTATGTTTGTTGAACAAAGTTCGTTTAACAAAAAAATAGATGCCATGCCGCTAAGTCGCGTTAAATCAAAAAAATTACGTTTTATATTAAATAGCATTGACGAAAACATGAAAAAATATTTGTTCACAAAAACATTTATTTCTGCTGCAACTGGGTTATGTGCATATATATGTTTACACTTTATCGGTCTTGAATATGCATCGGTTTGGGCGTTTATTATTTTCATCTTAAACTATATTCCAACAATTGGTTCTATCTTGGCATGCGCTTTGCCAATTGCATACGCGTTAATCAGTGGTGACACATGGCACTTGCCGATATTTACGGCACTTTCGTTAATTGGTCTGGAAATTATTTTTGGAAATATATTGGATCCAAAATTAACTGGAAAAACATTAAATATATCAACATTGGCAATATTGATAAACCTGGTATTTTGGGGTATGATTTGGGGACCAGCGGGCATGTTTTTCAGTGTGCCTATTTTGGCTGGCATTTATATCACAACCGCACAATTTTCATCAACACGTTGGATTGCAACATTGCTGTCCAGCGATGGTAAAATCCCAGATGAAACACAAAACGATTAAATTCGTTTTAACATACTGATTGCGTTTTCAAGAATTATTTTGGCAGACACAGAATCCAATTCTGATTTGATTTTCGCGATGCTTTTGCGCCCTATTTCTTCAGCGGCAGCGGCGGATGTTAAATTTTCTTCGATAAATATAATCGGCAAATCTGTTTGCGACGACAAAGCATCTGCGAATTCGCGAACCATTTTTGTTGTATCTGAATCCGTACCATCGCTGTGCAGTGGCAGCCCCAACACAATACCCGATATTTTTTCGGTCCGCTCAAAATCAACAATTTTTTGAACCAATTCATCTTGGGTTTTGATATATAATTGGGGTCGCGCAAAAACGAAACTGCGATTTTCATCCGATACGGCAATACCACAACGACGAAGTCCCCAATCGATTCCTAAAATTCGTCCATTGCGCGGAAAATCCTTGTAATCAGATAAAATCATAGTATAATTCCTTTGTTTTAAATAATAGGATTCAAAATGGCATTTAGCAAGCAACAATTACACAAATTTGCAGATTTAATCAGAATTGATATTTCTGATGAAAAATTAGAACAAATGAACATTGATGGTGTTGTCGAATGGTTGGATAAATTACAACAAATTGACACAACCGGTGTTAAACCAATGTTAAGTCCGGCCGAACATAAATTACCATTGCGCGATGATGTTGTAACAGAACCAAATATGCGTAATGAAATATTGGCAAACGATCCGGACACAACTGGTGTATCGCGTGGATATTTTGCCGTACCAAAGGTTATGGATGAATAAAAATAAACAGGAATAAAAATATGATTAATCTGACAATTAAAGAAGCATTACAAAAATTAAAATCACGTGAAATTTCTGCAACTGAATTGACACGTGCATATTTGGACCGTATTGAAAAATTTGGCAAAGATTTAAATTGCTATATCACAATCACACCTGAACGCGCATTGAAAGGCGCTGCTGAATCTGATGAACGTTATGCAAATGGCACTGCGTTGCCTTTGGATGGTGTGCCAATTGCAATGAAAGATTTATTTGCAACACGTGGCATTCGCACTACCGCGGCATCACGTATGCTTGAAAATTTTGTTCCAGAATATGAATCAAGTGTTTCACAAAATTTAATAAATGCCGGAACAGTTTTATTGGGCAAGGCAAACCTGGATGAATTTGCGATGGGAACATTTTCCAAAACATCATTTTTTGGTGCGCCTGTGAATCCATGGCAAATTGAAAAAAGATTGACCGCCGGTGGTTCATCGGGCGGTTCAACATCTGCCGTTGCGGGGGGGCTTGCAATTGCCGCAACCGGAACAGATACTGGGGGTTCAATTCGTTTTCCATCTGCCATGACAGGCCTTGTCGGCATGAAACCAACATACGGACTTTGTTCACGTTGGGGTTGCGTTGCTTTTGCTTCCAGTCTTGATACACCCGGCCCGATTACAAGAACGGTCGAAGACGCGGCATTAATGTTATCCGCGATGGCTGGACATGATGACAAAGATTCTACATCCGCGCCAAACGCAAAATTTGAAAGCGATGGTAATTTACAGCCTGTTTTGGGTGACGGTAAAAAATTACGCGTTGGTATAATCAAAGAATTCAATGATGTCAAAATTTCAGAAGATATGAAAACATTATTTGAAAAACGTATCGCAGATTTGAAATCAATGGGTGCAAAAATTGTCGAAGTATCAATTCCAAATATCTTGGATGCATTGGCGGCATATTATATCATTGCCCCAGCAGAAGCTTCGTCTAACCTGGCGCGTTATGATGGTATGCGTTACGGTCTGCGTGTTGAAGGCGAAGATTTAATCGACACATATAAAAAGACCCGTGCGGCTGGTTTTGGCGAAGAAGTTCAACGACGTATGTTGATTGGTACCGCGGTATTATCATCTGAATCTTACGAAGTATATTTTATGAAGGCTGCGCGTGTTCGTCGTTTAATAGCCGACGCATTTGCACAAGCATTCGAACAATGTGATTTGATTGTTTGTCCGTCATCTGCCGGAACAGCGATGCCTTTGGATTCTGATTTAAGTCCACTTGAATATTACGCACTTGATTTATTCACTGTTGCGATGAATCTGGCTGGCATACCGGCATGCAGTGTTCCATGCGGATTGGCACAAAACGGATTGCCACTTGGCATGCAGGTTGTTGGTCCAAGATTTGCAGATATGCAGGTTTTGCAACTGGCAAAACATATCGAAACTGCTGCTGCAATTGACAACCGTCCAACAATAATAATGGGGAAATAAAAAAATGATTTGGAAAGATAGCAATAAAAAAATGGTGGCCAGAAGTGGAATCGAACCACTGACACAGGGATTTTCAGTCCCTTGCTCTACCAACTGAGCTATCTGGCCATCCGTGGGAAACATAATATAGTATAAAAAAACAAAAAGCAAGGAAAAATAAAAATGTTTACGATAAAAGGCAAAACAACTGATTGGGAATTGGTTATTGGATTGGAAACTCATATCGAAGTTTTATCAAACAGTAAAATATTCAGCGGCGCGTCTGCAAACTATAACCCAACAATTGCGCCGAACACCCAGGCTTGTATGGTTGACGTTGCAATGCCAGGTATGTTGCCTGTATTAAATAAATATTGTGTCGAACAGGCCATAAAATTCGGACTTGGGATAAACGCTGAAATTTCAAAACATTCTAAATTTGCCCGTAAACAATATTTTTATCCTGACCTGCCCCAGGGTTATCAAATTTCACAACCAGCCGAAGAACCACCAGTTGTTGGACGTGGTTGGATTGAAATTATGGGGGATGATGGAAATCCAAAAAAGATTTTCATTGAACGCGCACATTTGGAACAAGATGCTGGAAAATTAAAACACGATATGCATCCAACGAAATCTATGGCTGATTATAACCGCACAGGTGTTACATTACTTGAAATCGTAACATTCTTGGATATTAAAAATCCTGAAAATAATTCATATATAACTTCCCCTGATGAAGCTGAAAGATATTTACGCGAAATTCGTGAAATCGCACGCGCATTGGGCGTTTCCAAGGCAAACATGGAAGAAGGTTCTATGCGTGCCGACGTAAATGTATCTGTTCGTCCTGTTGGTGAAAAAACTTTCCGCACCCGCACAGAAACAAAAAATATGGTGTCTTTCAAATTCATTAAATCTGCAATTGAATACGAAGCGCGTCGTCAAATCGAAATATATGAAAATGGTGGAACAGTTTCACAGGATACTATGCGTTATTCACAAAGCGAAGGAACAACTTCTGTCTTGCGCAGCAAAGAAGATGCACTTGATTATCGCTATTTCCCAGATCCAGATTTATTGGAATTGGAAATCACGGATGAAGAAATTGAACGCATTCGCAAAACAATGCCTGAATTGCCATCTGCAACCCGTGCCAGATATATTAATGAATACGGTTTATCAGAATATGATGCAAATCGTTTAACCGAAACAGTTGATATTTCACATTGGTATGATGCGGCGGTTGATGGTAAATCTGCACGTGCAAAACCAGTTGCGAATTGGATGATATCTGAATTATTTGCGCATCCCGAAAACTTTGATATCACAAATGAAATCAAAGAAAATCCGGATCCGGACGCGCCACGTATTATTACCCCAGAAAACATTTCTGAATTGGTTGATATGATTGCAGGAAACGAAATCAATGGTAAACAAGCCAAAGAAATATTTATCAAAATGTTGGATGGTGAACGCGGAACAATTCATGAAATTGCCGATAAATATGGCATGAAACAAATTACCGATACCGGTGCAATTGAAAGCGCGGTTGATGAAGTTATCAAAAACAATCCATCCCAGGTTGAACAATATAAATCTGGCAAGGTTGGATTGCTGGGCTTCTTTGTCGGTAATGTTATGAAAGCAACACATGGCCAGGCAAATCCAGCGATGGTAAGTGATTTGTTGAAACAAAAATTGGGATAAAAATATGTCACGAAAATTTAATCGTTATTTGTCACAACACCAAAGCATAAAAGAATTATCTTTGCGTGACACATATGTAAAAACACAAATTAAACAATATCAACAAATACGAAAAAATATCAGAACAAAACATAAGTAGAAAGAGTAGAAAAATGCAAATAATAACAATTGTCGAAGATAATCGTATAACAGGTGTTGTATATGGCACCGTTGAAATACATGATGAAAAAATCATTAAACAAAAACATATTCAACAATACAACCGACTAAAAAAACCAATTGCCAAAATACAACATTCAAACACCAGACATAAATAATCATGCAAAAATTTTTTATACAAACTTTTGGTTGCCAAATGAACGTCTATGACGGACAAAGAATTGCCGCCATGCTTGAAAAACACGGATTTACACAAACAGAAGATGTTGCTGACGCAGATTTGATTATATTAAACACCTGCTCTGTTCGGGCCAAGGCAACCGACAAGGTTTATTCTGCACTTGGGCGCATAAGACGGGCAAAAAAAGATGGTGCCCTGCTTGGTATTGTCGGGTGTGTTGCACGAGAATCTGGGGCGGATGCTTTTCGCAGAATTCCTGAATTGAATTTTGTTTTGGGCCCCCAAAGTTATCATAAATTACCAGAAATTATTAAAAACCCAGACACAAAATTATTAAATATTGATTTAGGCGGTCTTGAAAAATTTGATGAATTACCACAAATGACAAAAACGCCTTTGGTTGCATACATACCGATTCAAGAAGGATGCAATCATTGTTGTACATACTGTATTGTTCCGTATACACGCGGTCGCGAATTATCACGTCCATTTAATGATGTTATAAACGACACTGTGAACGCTGCAAAAACCGGCGCAGTTGAAATATGTTTCCTTGGGCAAAATGTAAACGGATATAAATATACCGATAAAAATGGGACATTATTCAAATTATCTGATTTAATTCGTGAAACAGCCAAATTGCCAGAAATACAACGCATTCGTTTCACATCCAGTTATCCAACAGAAATGTCAGATGATTTAATTGAAATGTTTGGAAGCGAACCTAAATTATTACCATTTTTAAATATGCCAATCCAAAGCGGTTCACCGCGCGTTCTTAAACGCATGAACAGACCAGACGACATAGATGCATATAAAACGATTGTGAAAAAATTAAAAGATATTCGTCCCGACATTCAAATATCATCTGATTTTATTGTTGGATTTCCAGATGAAAATGATGACGATTTTGAACAAACATTACAAATTGCACGCGATATAAAATATATTAATTCATATTCGTTTAAATATTCGCCCCGCCCACATACCGCGGCGGCATTGATGGAAAATCAAATCAGCGAACAAATTAAATCTGTTCGCCTGCAACGACTTGATTTACAATTAAACGAAAACCAACGCGAATTCAACATGTCTTGCATTGGCAAAGAAATGATTTGTTTGTATGAAAGTGCTGACAAGACTGGTCGCAATTTGGTATTTCGCACCCCATACATGCAACAATGCATTGTTGAAAAACCAGACTATGAAATTTCACCATTGCAAAAAATAAAAATCACAGATGCAAATAAATCGTGCCTGCACGGTGAAATAATCAAATAATGTTAAAATTGAATTTTTGCATTGGTTGATAATTTATAATTAATATCATCAAATTCATCTTTGAATACATCTATATTTATTGATGCGCCAATATTATCAACAATACTTGCAAAACCTATATTGCCACCAACATGCCAATTCAGTTTTTCATCGCTTGTTACCGAAACACCATATTCGTACTTTATTCCATCTATAACAAAATTGTATTTACCAATTCCCCCAACCAACACACCAGAATCAGCATCCGCCATATTCATAATCTTTGATTTCTGATACGCAAAACCCGCAAACGGCGAAAGCACAAAATCTGTAATTTTGATAAAATCATACCCTATTGCGAAACGCGCATATCCTGAAACAGCCTTTGGATTACGTGAAACATTACCATTTTGATAGATACTATCTGTATCAAACAATGTTTGATTTAAACCAGTTAAACCATCCAACCAAAAATTAGACAAATATTGTTTCGCATGCAGATTAACACCATACATAAAACCGCTAAATTCATTTAAAG
>CALYRP010000046.1 GCA_945483255.1 uncultured Pseudomonadota bacterium | reverse complement strand
ATAATAAAAATAAAATAAATGCGATTGTTAAAATTTGGGAAAACCGTGTTGATTTTTGCAATGGCTTTTACGCATGTTCAAATTTGGATGAAAAATTATCATATTTACAAAAATTACCACATATTGGAAAAATAACAGCGAATCATTTGGCACGAAACCTTGGTGAAAATGTGGTTAAATACGATATCTGGATACAACGTCTTGGTGTTCTTTACGGCAGAAATCCTGTGTTATATCAAAAAATAGATAATGGAAAATTGGATACAGATATAAAAAAATGTTGTGATGATATGTTTGAACATTTGCACAATGAAACAAGATTGCCAATCGGATATATTGATGTTGTGCTTTGGAAAGCATTACAAAATCATTTGGTAGAGGTTTAAGAAATGGATGTCAAAATTGAACAATCTTGGAAAAACGCTTTGTCGACAGAATTTGAAAAAGATTATTTCAAAAAATTGACAGATTTTGTGCGCTGTGAATACTTGTCTGGTAAAACAATTTATCCTGCGGCCAAGAATATATTCAATGCTTTTAACCTTTGTCCTTTGAACAATGTAAAGGTTGTTATCATTGGACAAGACCCATATCATGAACCAGGCCAGGCGCACGGCCTTTGTTTTTCTGTTGAAAGCGGCATTGATTTGCCACCATCGCTGCAAAATATTTATAAAGAAATAGAATCTGATATTGGACATAAAAGTACCACAAATGGTGATTTAACATCGTGGGCGCGTCAGGGCGTGTTGTTGCTGAATTCAACTTTGACTGTTCAGGCGCATATGGCGGCATCGCACGCAGGAAAGGGGTGGGAACAATTTACAGATGCAGTTATAAATGCGATTGCACAAAATAAAAAACATGTTGTTTATATGCTTTGGGGATCGTTTGCGCAAAAAAAGGCCGCCATCGTTAATCCAAATGATAATTTAATTTTGACCAGTGCACATCCGTCACCATTGTCTGCTTATCGTGGTTTTTTTGGAAATCATCATTTTTCGCGTGCAAACGAATATTTAATTCAGAACAATGAAACACCGATTGAATGGTAATTTAATAATTGCGTGTAAACCCAATTCCGTAAAAAGCATATGAATGATTTTCTTCGGCTGTGTTTGCGTTTGAAAAATGCTGTATAAATAATTCAGTCGCCCATCGTTCATTAAAATTATATCCAAATGTTATTTTAAATTGAAAAAGTAATTTTGACCCCAGTCGTTCGTTTTCTTGGGCTTGCAGGCCAACACCGGCACCAACAGCACCGTATATTTTATTATATCTGAATAATGCGATATCTTCACTTAAATATATAATCGGAATCGTATAATCTTTCCAATCCCAATCGTATTTTTTACCCAATCCCAATGTTTCTGATAAATTTATTGAACGTCGTGCAGGAATTCTAAAAAATGTTGTCGGTTGTGAATATGTAAATGTTCCAATATAGAATGGAACAGGACGGGTTGGTGGTGGAATAAGCCATCCGGTGTCAAAACCTTGACCAATACCAAAACTTATTTGTTCTTGATAACGCCCCATAAAAGGGTCAGTTTTTGGAAAAATAAATGTTTCAGCCCATCCTGGTGTATATAAAAATATTACTGATAAAAAAATATACAATTTTTTCATAACAGTAATTTTAGCATAACAGTAAACCAAAAGCCGACAGGATAAAATTCTTGATAAAACGGCGTTATTCCGCTTTTTTGGTGCGTTTTTTCACTTGTAAAATCTACTTGTGGTCGCTCGGCATAAATGCCTGCGCGCAAATTTGTTAGTTGCTTGAACTTCGTTCCACTCGTTCTCGCATACAAATTTACGGACCTGGGGTCCTTATCCACTCGCGACTATACCAAATATTAAACCCCGAATAAATCGGGGTTAAATCTTTGGTAGCGGCGAAGGGATTGTTTCGCTGCGCTTCACTCCCTTGCAAAATTTGCCCTATGGCAAACCGGCGTTATTCCGCCTTTTTGCTGCGGGTCGGACCCCTGTGCCGGTGTCCAAATCCCAGATATCAAAATAAAAAACGACCACAAGGGTCGTTTGTTATTTTGGTAGCGGCGAAGGGATTGTGTATTCCCACTCATTTTATTCGTGGGCCCCTTTCCAAATCGCAACGGTTTCGCTGCGTTGCACTTGCAAAACCTGCTTGTGGTCGCTCGGCATAAATGCCTGCGCGCAAATTTGTTAGTTGCTTGAACTTCGTTCCACTCGTTCTCGCATACAAATTTACGGACCTGGGGTCCTTATCCACTCGCGACTATACCAAATATTAAACCCCGAATAAATCGGGGTTAAATCTTTGGTAGCGGCGAAGGGATTGTTTCGCTGCGCTTCACTCCCTTGCAAAATTTGCCCTATGGCAAACCGGCGTTATTCCGCCTTTTTGCTGCGGGTCGGACCCCTGTGCCGGTGTCCAAATCCCAGATATCAAAATAAAAAATGACCGCAAGGGTCATTTATTATTTTGGTAGCGGCGAAGGGATTCGGACCCCTGACCAAAGGATTATGATTCCTCTGCTCTACCACTGAGCTACGCCGCCAGCGAAACGCATTATAACAAACTTTTTTCAATTTGCAACAAGATTTCGATATTTTCATTGATAAGTGTTTGTATATTAAATATAGTGTAAATAGGAAAAATTTATTCAAAGGAAAGATTTTATGCCAACAAAAACAAATCCAAAAGTGTCTGTTTTGATGCCTGCATATAACAGTGAAAAATATATTGCTGAAGCGATTGAATCTATATTAAATCAGACTTTTACCGATTTTGAATTTATTATTATAAACGATGGATCTACAGACAATACGGCAAAAATAGTCAAAGATTACGCAAAACGCGACAAAAGAATAAGATTTATAAACCATTCAAAAAACAAAGGTATTGTTGGTGTCTTAAACGAAGGTCTAGATTTATGTGTTGGCGAATATGTTGCAAGAATGGACAGTGATGATATTTCGTTACCTGAAAGATTAGAAATACAGGTTAAATATTTGGATGAAAACCCAGAATGCGGATTGGTGTCTGGATGGTATCAAAAATTTGGGGATTCAGATAGGATTTGTCATTTGCCTAAGGATGTAAAAATTTATGATTTGATTGAAAATTGTTGTGTTTGCCATCCGTTGGTAATGCTTAGAAAATCTGTTATTGATAAGTATAATTTCAGGTATAACAATGATTACAAATGCGCCGAAGATTATGAATTATGGTCGCGAATGATTAATGTTACACGAATTTGTAATGTACAAAAAATTTTACTAAAATACAGATGGCACGACGGTAATATAAGTGTTAAAAATAACAATATTCAAAAACAACTTGCAAATCGTATTCATAATAAATTGATAGGTATGTTTACTGATAATGAAATGACAAAACTAAAATTGTCGCCAAAATATAATCAATATTTATTTGGGTTTATACCATTGTTTCGGATAAAACAAAAAAGAATATATTTGTTCTGTTTTATACCATTTTTAAAATTGCGTGGTATGTGGTGGTATTTATTCGGTATTATTCCATTCATTAAAAACCAAGGCAGCAAAAACGAAAATTGTTAAAATAATGGGTGGATTGGGAAATCAAATGTTTCAATATGCATTTGGCAAGGTGATTGGTGCAAATGCATATGACATTTCATGGTTTAAAAAAGTAAAACATATGTCCGGTGTTACAAAACGTGAATACGAACTGGATTTCTGGGATATTAATCCAAAACTGTTAAAAAATTCTAAGTTATTCGGCATATTTAAAAGACATCGGGTTGTTGAAAATCCTGCAAATGTTTACAGTGAAAATTTATTAAATAATAAAAACGGTGTTTTCGACGGGTATTTTCAAGTTGCAAAATATTATGATTGTATTCGCGATAAATTATTAAAAGATTTTGTTCCAAAAAAAGAACCATCAAATAAAAATAAGAAAACTTTGGATTTAATAAAATCTGTAAACAGTGTGTCCATTCATGTTCGTCGTGGTGATTATGTTAATTTACAGCATGTGCATGGACTTTGTGATATCGATTATTACAAGCGCGCAATAGATTTTATATCCAAAAAACACAAAGATTTACATTTTTTTGTTTTTTCTGATGACATGGAATATGTAAAAAAGAATTTAAAAATTAAATTCCCGTGTGAATATATAGATTTTAATCATGGTCGCGACAGCGCATGGGATATTGTATTAATGTCAAATTGCAAGCACAATATTATTGCCAATTCGTCATTTTCTTGGTGGGGTGCATGGTTGAACCAGAATAAAGATAAAATTGTCATTGCACCAAAACAATGGTTTGCAGACGGCACAAAAACAGATATTATACCAGAAAACTGGGAAAGGATTTGAAATAAAAATCTTTTGTAAAAAGCCACATGTTGTAATAACAACAGCAAATCATGATTTTATTTAAACAGATAAACCAATGCGTTTTGCCGGTGTGCCATCCAAAATCATAGGTTATAGAAAAAAATAATATTATAAATTTCGTATTGATTTTTGGGGTTTCTTATATATAATTATTGGCGATTGCCCTAATAGTCTAGTGGTAAAACACGTCCTTGGTAAGGACGAGTCGCAAGTCCGATTCTTGCTTAGGGCACCAGAAATGTATGATTTATCAAATATATTGATGCGACTGACAACCGCGGAGTATTTGTGAAATCTGAAAAGCGAAAAAAGCAGGGTGGCACCGCGCGAAAAAATCTTAGCGCCCCTGTGTTTAAGATTTGAATTGGTGCCGTAATCTATATTTTAAATTCGACACCGAAACAAAAAATAGGGTGTAAAATATGCTTTCTTTAAAATCAAAATACAGAACGCATACCTGTGGTGAATTGACTGAAAAAAACGTTGGCGAAACAGTCACTTTGTCTGGATGGGTTCATCGTAAACGCGATCATGGTTCACTGTTGTTCGTGGATTTGCGCGATAATTATGGAATAACACAATGTGTGTTTGATGGTGGGGATGAAAATCTTGAAAAGATTCATCCTGAATCTGTTATTAAAATTATAGGTACGGTCGTTGCCCGTGATAGCGCGGCGGTAAATGATAAATTGCCAACCGGTCATATTGAAATTAAATCTGAATCATGGGAAGTTTTAACAAATGCTGATGTTTTACCATTCCCTGTATTTGGTGATGATGACACAGTTGCCGAAGATTTACGTTTAAAATATCGTTATATTGATTTGCGTCGCGACAGTTTACATCACAACATTTTAACACGTAACCGTATTATGAAATTCTTGCGTGATAAAATGTGGGATATGGGATTTTCTGAATTCCAAACACCTATTTTGACCGTGTCCAGTCCAGAAGGTGCGCGCGATTATATCGTGCCAAGTCGTAACCATCATGGTATGTTTTATGCATTACCACAGGCACCACAGCAATTTAAACAATTAATCCAAATTTCTGGGTTCGACAGATATTTTCAAATCGCACCATGTTTTCGTGATGAAGATTTGCGTGCCGACAGATTGTTGGAATTTTATCAATTAGATATTGAAATGTCGTTTGTTGATTTGCTGGATATCCAAGCTGTTGGTAATGAATTGATGCCGGAATTAATCAAAGAATTTGTTCCAGACGCAATCATTGATTCGAATATTCCACATATTCCATTTGATGAAGCAATGTTGAAATATGGTTCCGATAAACCAGATTTGCGTAATCCGATTATCATCAGTGATGTAAGTGATGTATTCCGTGGTTCTGAATTTGGTATATTTGCAAACGCTGTGGAAAATGGTTCGGTGATTCGTGCAATACCTGCACCAAACAGCGCAGATAAACCACGTTCTTGGTTTGATAAATTAACAGATTATGCAACCAAAGAATTGGGACTTGGCGGGTTGGCTTATATCGTATTTGGCGATGAACCAAAAGGACCTGTTGCAAAGAAATTAGATGCAGATCGTATCGCAAAATTACATGAAATTGCTGGTGATAATTCATCATTATTCTTTGTTTGCGACAAAGAAGAAAACGCTGCCAAGGCGGCTGGTAAATTGCGTATTAAATTGGGTGAAGATTTAGGTTTGATTAATCCAAATGAATTCAAATTCTGTTGGATTGAAGATTTCCCAATGTACGAATTGAACGAAGAAACCGGGGCAATCGATTTTGGACACAATCCGTTCAGTTTACCAAAAGGCGAATTAGATGGCGATCCGTTAAAAATCAAGGCTAACCAATTCGATATGGTTTTGAATGGCGCTGAAATTTGCAGCGGTGGTCTTCGTAACTATAACCCAGAAACAATGATCAAAGCTTTTGCAGTTGCTGGATATGGTCCAGAAGTTGTAAAAGAAAAATTCGGCGGAATGTATGCTGCGTTCCAATATGGCGCACCGCCGCACGGTGGATGTGCATTCGGTATTGATCGTTTGGTTTCGATTATACTTGGGACACAAAATTTACGCGAAGTTGTTTTGTTCCCAACAAATCAACGTGGCCAAGATTTGATGTTGGGCGCACCACGTGAAGTTACCGAACAACAATTACGCGAAGTCCATATTCAAGTTCGCAAGAAAGGTTAAACATTAAAATAATACCCCGATTTATTCGGGGTATTTTTATTTAGAATTTATTATGTGTTTTTACAAATTCGCGCATATATTCAGGATCAAAGTGCAGCATTATTTCTGATAAAGAAAAATCACGCGTATCATTTGGGTATATGGTTAATTCAATTGGTTCTGGCCCGGCAGATGTTCCGCGTAAAATCATTTGTAATTGGGCAAACATTTCATTGTTTGTGATTTCAAGCAAACCTGTGGCATCAACATGGGACATTAATAATACAATTGGTTGTGTTGTTTTTATATCACCGTTTTCATATGTGCCTATAATGTGCATCTTTTTTATTTTGCTTTGCCCAGATGTTAGCGCATCAGGTAAAATTTGTTCTGCATTTAATTTAGTTATTTGTGGTGCATATGCATAGAAACCATCTAATCCCAGGCCATACAAAATTCCGCCATCAAACGATGCATCAAATGTCCCGTTTAAATTATTAATTATATCGTGTGCAATCAATCCGTATGTGTTCAATTTTATTTCTGCAGTTACAGATGTATTGCTTAAAGTAAGTGGCATATAATCTGAAAGTATTTTTTTATCAAACATACATTTATTTAATT
>CALYRP010000045.1 GCA_945483255.1 uncultured Pseudomonadota bacterium | reverse complement strand
TGGTAAGACGGTGCAGAGCCGTACAAAGCTTAATAACAAGCGTAATACCGATGATAATGGCACACAAGATGCGATATTTACAAATCTGTTGAATTCTTATACCCAGACTTTGGCAGATAAGACTTTGGCATTATTAAGACAAAGATATGCCCGGGCAGAAAAAGACTTGCAACCACAATTGGATGCCGCAACAGACAAGATTTCAGAACGTCTTGCTTCTATCGAAGGTGTTGTCGCAGAAGAAGTACATAAAGATAACAAAGACCAATGTGATAAATATGCGCTTAAAGCAAATATAGAAGCGAATGGTATGGGATGTACAGGAGAAAATGCATCAGAATGTGGCGCATGTGACAGCTCCAGTGGTTATTGTTCAAAGGGTGAAAAATTCTTCTTTAAAACAGGTGCAGGTCGTAACAAAAGAAGAGAAGCACTTTATTGGGTTGATGCATCTTATGATCCAGCAACCAGTGAATGTACACTTACAAAAACTAAATTTGCATGTACATACTATCTGGCACCATATTGTTGGAGCTGGGATACAACAGGTGTTGTTGATGGCACACCAAAAGTTCAGAAAATGCCGTCAATAAACAAGGAAGATATAATCATAAAAGCTAATAAAGATGAGAAAGTTACATCTGATTATAGTGACAGAAGATAAGTTGTAAGTAAAATAACCGCCCGAATGGGCGGTGTTTTTTTGGAAAAATATTGATTCCGACCTGGTGTCGGTGTGGTGATATAATCTTGGAACCTAAATCCGACTATAGTTCAATGTTATTGTTCACTTAGCGTGACATAGAACTTTTAACGAATTTATATTCCAATATCAAAAACTGTTTTTAATGTTTTTCAATTTATGTTATAATAGTTGATATTATTGGAGAGAGTTTTTAATATGCGCAAAATGTTTCTTGTCTTTTTTGTGGTTTTGTTTGCCATGCAATCCGGTGTGTTTGCGGCGCGCAATACCGGCGCAAAGCAAGATGCGTTTAATAGTGGAACAAAAATAAATGAATCCGGTGTAAATTCTTTGGTTGATGCGGAATGCAGTGATTCTTATTTCGGGTGTATGGATGCGTTTTGTATTATTGATAATGTTTCGGGTGGACGCTGTCAATGTTCAAATAAACATATCGATTTATCAAAACAATTAAACGATTTAATTGCACGCGAAGAACAAGCCACAACAATGGCGCAATATGGTTCGGATTTTGTAAAAATTGCAAATGTCGCAGACGATATTGAACAAATCACAGAATCTGCAACCAAGAAAAAAGAACCCGTATCAGAATCCCAGAAAAAAAGTCTTTCACGTGCCGATTGGGACAAAATGTTTGCAATCGCCGATGATGAAGACGATGAAGAAGAATTTGTTGATGATGACGATATTTCAAATAAACATGGCGACGCGCTTTATATCGCCGCAGATGAAATGTGTTTTGAACAAACACCGGCAAAGTGTAAATCAAATGGCGATATGTTAAAGATGATGTATGTGCAAAAAATTCGTTCGGATTGCAATGCGTTTGAAAATTCAATTAAACAACAGACCGGTGAAATAAATGCTAAATTAATTGATGCAAAAAAATCTGTGCATGATGCGGCATTAAATGAATTTAAAAATGAGAACAAATATGGTCTGGGACAATGTGTACGTGAATTCAAACAATGTATGCAGACGACGGCGGGCTGTGGTAATGGATTTGATGATTGTGTAATTTTATCTGCTAATGAAAACGTCAGTGAAAATGCGAAAAAAGTTTTAATTGGTAATGATTTTTCCGATACGCAAATATCTGCATCGACAATGGATAATTTAATTGCAAAAAAGGTTTTATGCGAATCGGTTTTAGATAATTGTGTAAATGTAAAAGATGATGTTTGGGGTGTGTTTTTGAAAGATATTGCGCCGATTGTCAAGACCGCCGAATTAAATGCCGAAGATAATTTGCGTTCAAAATGTATAACATCTATTTCGGATTGCTATGTAAAATCATGTCGTGAACATTTTGATGTAAATCAAGAAAATGGTTCGTACGATATGTGTTTATCACGCCCAGAAAACTATAAATCATTTTGTAAAATCGAACTGGAACCGTGCCTGGCGGCAACCGGGGGATCGTATGAAAATCCGTCAACATCGCGTTTGTGGAATGGGGTTTTATCGAAACTGGAATCAATGCGCGCAACGGCATGTAATGATGAATTTCGTGCATGTATCCAAGATGATGACAGATGTGGTGCGGACTATTCAAAATGTATTGGATTGGATGCCGAAGATATCGCATTACTTTGCCCAGATGATAAATTAACCGCATGTTATCATGAATACGAAGGGAAAACAGAAACCGTTCGTGAAACATTGGCAAATATTGCAGGTGGAATTATGTTGGCGGTTAATACGGGACTTTCGGATGCTTGTGAAAATGCGGTCAAAGATGCAATGTTGAAAACGTGTGGCAATTCTGAAAGTTGTAATGATTTTATTATTGGTGATAATGTTGGATCGCGAACATTGGAATTGAAGTTCTGTGAAATCAATGACGATGATAATATCTATGCGAATTGTAAAAATAAACCAAGCGAAATTATGGATACAGAATTAGGAAAGACAGTTCGTAATGCGGATTTATCCAAGACTAAAAATGATCGTCATATTTATTCGTCAACAATAATTGGTCGCATAATGTGGGACCAAATTACACCATTGTCGGATTATTCGGGGGTTATATCAGGTGATGAATATATTGAAAAAGTCAAAGATGTTATTTACATGGATGACAAGACAAAAGAAAAAATTAAAACCGAAGTTGGCGCAATCAGCGTCGCAATCAAAAGTGTTATATCGACAATTGAAACTGATCCGCGTGTGCAATTTTGTATGACGGGACGTCGTGTTGCAGGCTTGACTGGTAACAATGGATTGCAGCAATATATCGGAAAATCTGATAACCCAACATTCCCAAATATTACACAACCTGCACGTATTGCGATTGTTAATGGTGCATTATTGGCGGCACAAAAATATTATAACGCAAAATATGATGAAATTATCAAAGATGCAATTAACGGAACGGCAGAACTGGAATCGCGATATGCGAAAATTAATGATGCAAATTATCATCTGGACGAACAAGATGTCGCACGTAAAAAATGTATAATGTTGGGTGAAAATGCAGCGATATCGTCCAAGACTGGTGGTTCGGGTGCAAAACATGAAATTGTTCGAAATAAAGGCAATGACGGTAAATTGGTCGGGTATTCATCAGAATCTACATATCTTTTGAAACGCCAGGTAACAACGAATTTCAATATGGACGATATGATTTGTACAAAATGCACACGAACCCAAGAATGTGCATATGAAAAAAACGACTATTGCAAAGAATGGGGCGCCGAACAAGAAACATGTGAAGATATTCAATATTAAAAATGAAAGCGTTTGTTAAAATCTTTATTGCGTTTATTTGTATGGCAAATGTGATGCCTGGGTTTGCTGCGCGGACAACGGTTGCACGACAAAATGTAATTAATGTCGGAACAAGTGTTGCGGAATCGTCGGCAACCACTTCGTCTTCGTGCCAGGAAAAATATGATGCGTGTATGGATGCCGGATGTATGATTGATAATGCATCTGGTGGTCGTTGCCAATGCAGTAATCAAATCAAAGATTTAAACGAACAATTAAAACAAATTGAAAAAGATTTTAAGACATCTGTTGATTTGCAAAACGATACATTGGATCGGATTAATGCAGGTGATATGGTTAACGAAGCCATGTCAAATTTTGATAATGATGATGACGAAGATGATGAAGATTTAGATGTTTCAGTCGGTTCAATCGGTGATAAATTGCGCCTTGAAATGCATGACATATGTGCCAAGAAATTACCAGAATGTAAATCGCAATTAACATTAATCAAAAATATGTATGTGCAAAAGGTTAAATCAGATTGCGCCGGGTTTGAAAACGCTTTGAAAGAACGTGGGCGTGCGGGGCGTGCAACATTGGCGGCGGCGCAAAAGTCTGTGCGTGATGCGGCACTGGATAAATATCAAAGTGATAATAAATATGATTTGGGTGCGTGCACAATTGAATTTACAAAATGTATGCAGACAACAGCCGGCTGCGGAAATGATTTTGTTGGATGTGTTTCGACGGTTGGCAAAGAAAGCATTTATGGTGGTATGAAAAATACAGTTGCAATTGATGGTGAAAATTCATCGGTTGTGATTGCAAAATCGACGATGGATGTTCTGGAATCCAAAAAAGTAATTTGTGAATCGGTGTTGAATAATTGCAAGAAAGTAAAAGATAATGTTTGGGAAACCTTTTTGAAAAATTCGGCACCATTAATCAAATTGGCGGAATCAAAGTCTGAATCAAATATACGAACATCGTGTCTGGATAATGTTTCGAATTGTTTTGTAAACGCATGTAAAGATACGATTGATGGGAATACTTCGTATGATGCATGTTTATCACGTCCGGAAATGGTAAAATCATTTTGTCGTGTTGAATTGGAACCGTGTTTAGCGGCAACTGGGGGAACATATGACAATCCAGAATCTTCAACACTGTGGCCATCTATTTTGGCAAAATTATCCGCAATGCGCGTTGATTCTTGTACATCTGAAATCAAAGAATGTATGCAAAGCACGGACAGGTGTGGTCCCGATTATTCGCAATGTATCGGATTGGATACAAATATAATTATGCGTATGTGCCCATATGATAAATTGCCGGGATGCCAGAAAGTTTACGGCAAAGAAAAAGTGCAGGGCGATGAAATATATGACGAAGTTGCACAAATTATCCAAGGCGTCATATTAAATATCGATAATGAAATGTTGGCAACGTGCGAAGCCGCCGTTGATACCGCAATGACCAAGGTCTGTGGTGATAATCAATCGTGTGCGCAATATGCGCTGGGGACAAAAATTGGTGCGCAATCTTTGGAATACAAAGTATGTCAATATTCAACCGATTCCCCCGATTCAACCAAAGGTTTCAAATGGTTTGATTGTCGCGCCAGCATTGATGATATTTCGGATTATGAATTGGGACGTAATAAAAACGCACAATCCGAAGAATTGGGGTATGTTGCGCCGTTTGCGGGCGTTATAACCGGCGTTATCAAATGGGAAAGTGTTGAAATTACCAATGATGGTATGATTGATATTGATGCGTATATTGCGGCATTAGATAATGAAAAAGACATTGAAATCACCGAACGTGATAAAGAATTGGTGCGCAGCGAATTAAATCAATTACAATCCGATATTAATCGTGTAATTAAATCGGTTGAAAGTGATAACTTTGTTCAATATTGTATGACCGGTCGTCATGTTGCGGGTGTAACGGATATGTTTAAAGATAACAAAGTTCGTTTTCCACAATTATCAAACACAATTCGTCGAAATATTGCAAACGCCGCATTACAACAGGCCAAAGATAATTATTATCGCGAATATGATAAATTAAGCGAACGTATGTCAACCGATTTGTCAAGGATTCAAGAAAGATTGGCAAATAATCTGAAATTAAATGGCGAAGATGCCAAACGTATTGCCGCACGTGAATCGTGTGTAAATATGGCGGCAATATCTGCATTTTCCAAGGCGCCGGTTGGTCAAGCATTATGGGCAAAGATTGTTATAGGGATAATTGTTGTTACGGCAATAGTTGTTGCGACTGTCTTTTCTGCAGGTATAGCAGCAGGTGGGTGGGGAGGTGGTTTGGCTTCCTTAGCAGCAGGCGCTGGAGGCTCTTTTGCGGCAGGTATGACAGTTTTGGGAGGTGTTTTTGTAGGAAACGCTGCAGCCGTTGCTATAGCCGGTTTGACAGCAGCATCTGTTGGTGTTGCGGCAGTGGCTATAGATGGTGCTGTGCAGGCTAGTGATACTGCTAGAAATGCTGCATTTATTTCTGCCCAGGAAGAAAAACAGACTGAAACCCATGGGGAATATTTTGCAAATGAATGGAATTATATGGAAAAAATAACGACAGATTTCGATAATGATACAATGGAATGTAAAAAATGTGTTTCAAAACGTTATTGTGAAAAAACAAAATGGTCGATATTTTCAGACAGAATATGTAAAAAATGGGAAACCGACGATTTTGTCGACGAACGCTGCACCACTCTTCAGTTTTAGATTCCAGAGTGACGGTTCTCCCCCATATTGGGGGAGAACATTAACCCCCCTCCCGTCTTCGACGGCACTCCCCCATACTGGGGGAGAACAATAACCCCCTCCCGTCTTCGACGGCACTCCCCCATATTGGGGGAGAACAATAACCCCCTCCCGTCTTCGACGGCACTCCCCCATACTGGGGGAGAACAATAACCCCCTCCCGTCTTCGACGGCACTCCCCCATATTGGGGGAGAACCTTAACCCCCTCCCGGCTGCGCTGCACTCCCCCCCATATTGGGGGAGAACCTTGGAATTTAATCTAATTCATCCAATGATTTGATTACGCGGATGCCGGCGGTTTCAAATTTGTTTATTGTGTCTTCGATATCCATTATGTTTTGTGAATCTAAATAAAGTACAGGCAACAATCCATTTTGTTTGCCCAAATCAATTAATTCGTTTATTGGGCTTTCGATTTGTTGACCGGCTGCGAACCAGACCTGGTCGTCCATAATCCAAAAATCATTATCATTATGTTCATATATCACATATTTGGATGTTGCAACAAATTGTTTGTATGTTTCAAATTCTATGTTTTTTGATTGAAAATATTTTGTGGTTTTATTTTCCAATGTTTCTGTTTTTTCTGGTTCGTCATCAAAATTTATATCTGTAAATGTTGGAATTGATGCGTCGGTTGTTTCAGAATTTAATTCTTCGCTGATATCAAAATCAGTTGGAATAGGGAATGCGTCAGATGTGTCATCCTTTTGTTCTGGTTCCGTGTTTTTTATTGGTTGTTTATTATATACGGAAACCGTCCCGGTAAAAGACATATTGTTTTTTGCACGCGAATAGGGAACGCGCAATTCCGGTGGCATATCAGACGGATATTCGGGTGCAATTGGTTCGTCTTTTTTTTCAACGACAACTGGTTCGTCGGTTTTTATTTCGGCCGGCTTTTTTGGTAAATATTTTGATATATATTCGACAATTTTATCAACAAATGGAATTGCGATTATTAATTCTTTTTTGCGATAAATTGTCGCACTTGTCGCAATATAAATTGGAATTGC
>CALYRP010000044.1 GCA_945483255.1 uncultured Pseudomonadota bacterium | reverse complement strand
TACATAAGGAACTCTGTCCCTTAGCATAGCTTTATATCCAGTATTACTCATAATCTAAATTAAAAATTTGTGCTATTCTCACGAACCACACAAATCACGCATGAATTTTAACAAATAAACAATTTTGATTCAAGCCACGATTTATGATAAAATAGAAATGATGTCTAATATAGTTCTTGAATCTTTATTGAAACCATTCGAAGAATTTTATCGCCCATCTTTTGTTGAAGAAATCGCGATAAATCACGCTGGCGAAGTATGGATGCGCCTGAATGGCGGACGCGTTCCATGGGTTTCTTACAATGCGGATATTTTATCTAAACAATATCTTGTTGATTTAATTCATACGGTTGCAAACATTTATGAACGCCCTTTTGACCCGGCGCATGGCATGCCTGTTGTGTATGCAACATTGCCGGGGAACCATCGTTTTTCTGCGATTGCCGGGCCGAATGTTCAATATGATGAAAACGATGTAACCGGTGGCGTTGCATTAAATATTCGTGGCGGTGGCGTTAAAGAAACCAGTTTTGAAAACTATCATCTTAGTCGTGGCAAACAATTATTAAAGGTAAAACCCCGCGAAAAGGTTCGACCAGACGATCCTTATGACAGATTAATGTCTGCTATTAACGATGGCAGTCCGATTTTAATATCCGGTGCAACATCAACAGGTAAAACAACATTTTTAAACCATATGTTGACATTGATTGATCAACACAGTCGTGTTATCACAGTTGAAGACGCACGCGAAATTCGTGTTCCGCAAAAAAATCGTGTTCATTTTATATTATCACGAACAGAACAAACGAACGATTTCAATTATGCTCGATTACTGGACTTGGTTGTCCGCATGACACCAGATGTTATTATTGGCGGTGAAATATCAACCGATAATGCGGCGGTATTGTGGGAAATGCTGGGGACAGGACACGACCATTTTTATACAACAATTCATGCAGAAAGCGCCGAAGCCGCATATGCTGCATTTGCAGACCGCATATTACATACACAGCCCGCATACGACAGAACTGATTTAATAGCAGAAATGAAAAAGAAAATTCGCGTTGTTCAATTGTCGCGCGATGGTTCTTTGCGCGCTGTTACCGAAGTGGTTTAATTCTTAACTGAAATTTTGAGGGTTAACATCGATTTTAATACGCACGTTCGCTGGCTGTTTAATTTTGGATACCCAATCACGAACAACAGGTTGTAAATTCGCACGCGCAGGTCCTGATACCAAAAATCGCATACGATACCAATTTCGTATTTGATATATTTGTGCCGCAATTGGTCCCATTATGCGCCCACCATTTAATTGTGGCGCAACATTTGCCAGCGCATCACAATATTTTTTAAGCGTTGTTTCTTTATCAGATTCCACGATAATCGCTATTAATTGTCCAAAAGGCGGCATTTGCGCTGCGCGACGAGATTCCATATCAGACGCCATAAATTCATCCCTGTCGCCCGCACAAATCGCCCGTATTACAGGATTTTCTGGTTGATATGTTTGCAATAATACGCGGCCTGGAAAATCACCACGACCGGCACGACCAGCGACCTGGAATAATTGTTGAAAAGTATGTTCACCCGCACGAAAATCTGTTCCAAATAATCCCATATCGGCATCAACAACACCAACCAAAGTCAAATTTGGGAAATGATGTCCCTTGGCCAATATTTGTGTTCCAATAATTATATCAATTTCACCGTTTTCCATTTTATGCACCAATCGTTCCAATGCCTGACGCGACATAATCGTATCAGATGATACAAGCGCAGTTTTTGCATTTGGAAATTTTGCGTTTATTTCTTGTTCTATTTTTTCCAGCCCTGCTCCACGTGTTGATACATTGTTTTTACATTGTGGACAAATTGTCGGAACGTTTTCCATATGACCGCACATATGACATACCAATTTGTTTATATGTTTATGATAATTTAACGACATTGAACAATCAGGACACTGTGCGACCCAACCACATTTTTTACATTGGACAATCGGCGCGAATCCACGACGATTAATGAACAACATAACCTGTTTTTTATTTTCCAGTGTTAACGCAATCTCTTCACATAATTTTTTGGACAGATTACCACTAAATTCATCTTCGCCGAATTTATACGATTCAGGACGATTGTCGCGCATATCTATTGTTTCAATTGTTGGCATTTGCGCACCGCCAAATCGCGATGTTAACCGTAATCTTTTATATTTGCCCAGCGCAACATTATGCATTGTTTCCGTTGATGGTGTCGCAGATGCCAAAATAACCGGGAACCCAGAAATATTAGCCCGCAAAATTGCCATATCACGTGCATGATAATTTCCCATATCTTCTTGTTTATACGAAGTATCGTGTTCTTCATCCACAACAATCAAGCCCAGATTCTGCCATGGCAAGAAAAGCGCACTGCGTGTACCAACAACAATACGAATATCGCCACGTGCAACACCACGCCAGATATCACGCCGACGCGCTGATGTTAAATTACTGTGCCACACAACAGGTTTTGCACCGAAACGTTTTTCAAATCTGTCCATAAATTGTGCGGTTAATGCAATTTCTGGCATCATTAACAAAATTGATTTACCCGTATTATACGCACGAAGCACACTGTCAAAATAAACCTGTGTTTTACCAGATCCGGTTATACCATCCAATAAATAAACCGAAAAACCACCTGAATCTATCGCATTTGCAATTGAATTTGCCGCATTTTGTTGTTCATCGTTTAATTTGACAGCACCAGTATCAAAATATTTATAAATAAATCGATTATCAATAATTTCGCGCGAATCTGTTTGAATTAAGATTCCATTTTTTATCATCGTCTTAACAACAGAATTCGAAACATGTGCAATGTTTGTTATATCACCTATCGACATCGCATCATTATCATTTGATTGAAAGGCATCCGCCACACTTTGTCGTGAATTTGTCATTTTAGCGGGCGCATCAAAATTGTATTTATATAATTGTTCCATCTTTAATGCATTAAATGCATCTGGCACATTCAAAATTAATCGCAAGACCGCCCCGGGCATCATCAATGTCCATTCTGACATCTTGTATATCCAATCAATATCAGCCGCTGACATTTTGCCCAAATTACACACTTCAATAACCGATTTAATCTTTGATTCATCCAAACCGCTGTCGCCGACACCAATAATAACACCAATATATTGGCGATTCATAACCGTTACGCGCACAAAGTTTCCGATTTCTGCATTTGCATTCAAACGATAGTCATAACCAGCATTTATGACATTTGGAATTAAAACTTTGACAATATCACCTGATTTAAACATACCTATAAAATACTTGTTTTTTTTATTTTTTTCAATAATCATTTATGAATAAAAGGTAAAAGATATGTTATGGAAACTTTTTTTTGATTTTTGCTATTTTTTCTCGTTTTTTATTCCTGGGAAAAAACATCGCGATTATTTCAGACGGGTTGTCTTGTTTGATTATAAAAAAAAGTTATATGCTTTGAAAAAAGCATATCCAAACATGAAATTCAAAAGCATTCGTATGATAAGGGGTGGCTGGAATATCGGCTTTATAATAAATAATAAATACGTTTTTAAGATAAGGAAACAATTTGATTCACAACGTATTGAAAAAATTATTCGTGAAAAGAGAATGACTGATGCGTTTCGTAATATTGTTCCTTTAAAAATTCCAAAGATAGATATAATTGAATCAGACGAATACACTTTTTATAAATACGAATTTATTCCTGGTCATAACCTTAATACTATGCCGATGCATGTTATTATGCACCACCGTCATATTTGGGCTAAACAGATTGCAGAATTTATTCATTCAATGCATAACGCCAATCCGCACGAAATAAGCGATTTAATTACAAAAAAAGGGGACAGTTGGGGACATAACGACATTTGCAACAATACAATAGTTGATACAAAGACAATGAATATTATTGGTATTATTGATTGGGAATATTCTGGATGGAATTATTTGGAAACAGAATTTAAAAATTGCGCTGCATATTCCAGCAAACTGCGCAAAGCCGACATGGAAAAACTTATTCGCCAAGAATACAAAAAGATTAAATAAATATTGACAATTTGTTTTTTTGTATTATAATGTGATAACATTAACAAAGGATTATCACATGGCAAAACCTGAAAAACTCAAACAATTACATGAAGTTGCGTTGGCCAACGAAACATTTGAATCATACAAAATTCAAATCGTCAAAGATTTTATTGATACTTTTGGTTTCTCTTATCAAACCGCAGAACAGTTTCAAAATAATTGGCATCAAGAATTTAAATATACTCAAAAATGCGAAGAATTTTTAAAAAGCCGATCAAAACTTTTCTTGATTTTATTACCAACAGACAACGTTAATTACGACAGTCCTAAATTTTTCATAAATCTAATTTCTAAAATATGCAGATACCTGGCAAAATACACTTACCGTAAAAACAACGATTTTGGTGCATGTTATCATGAATTGTTTGAACATTTGTTTACCAATAACCCATATATTCAAAACAGAATAAAACAATATAATAAACAATATCAAAAAACAATGGCTGCGCAACAACAAACCAAGCCGGTTGAACCTGTTGCAAAAACGCCAAGAAAACGCCAGCATATTAACGCTATAAATGCAAAACCAATAGAGTTGTCGAAAAACGAAGAAAGAAAGTTAAATGCAAAATCTGTTAATGCACGAATAAGAGAAAAAAGAAAACAACTTGGCTTGCCTTTGGAAAGACCAAACACATCAACCGACGAACAATATATCGCTATGATAGAAAAACATAGAGCCACACTAAAAATATCTATTTCTGTTCGTCGTCAAAAAGGCGAATAAAGTATTTATTTCAATATATCAATTACACGTTCCAAATCATCTGCATTTGGGACGTTTTTTATTTCAACATCTGCATTATATTGGCCATTAAACCATGTGCGTTGACGTTTTGCATATTGATTTGTTTTTACCGTCCAATTTTCAATTGCATCTTTTTCAGAAATTTTACCGTTTAACATATCACATATTTGCACTGCGCCAATTGCACGAGATGCATCAAGATTGTTTTCAATAATATAACGGCCTTCGTCAATTGCGCCACCAGTTATCATTTCTGGAATTCGCGCGCTTATTCGTTCCAATAATATTTCGCGTTCTGGCATAATTAATATCTTTAATGGGTTCTTTATAATTGCGCCATCGCGTGGATTTTTTTGCCATTCTGTTAAATGTATTCCTGTCTGCAAAAACACTTCCAATGCACGTGCAACGCGTTGCGGATCGGTTGCTGAAAAATCATCTGGCAACATTTTCCGCACAGAATCTATATCATGCACGACCATTTCACGCGCACGCACGCGAACATTTTCATCAATTTCAGGAATATTAGAAATACCATTTATAATCGCATTTATATAATATCCTGTTCCGCCAACAAAAATCGCTGTCTTACCCATAGCGACAACTTCATCATACGCTTTTTTTGCCAATGTTAAATAATCAGCCACACTGATATGTGTATTCAAATCAAATACAGAAAATAATTTATACGGAACACCATCAATTTCATCACACTTTCCATCCACAAATGGTGATGCAGATATATTTTCAATACCACGATAAATCTGAACGCTGTCCGCATTGATTATTGCACCATTGACCGTTCGTGCCAATTCATGCGCAAATCCAGATTTTCCAGACGCAGTTGGTCCCGCTATGATAATTGAATCGTATTTCATATTGTTATTATAGCCACCCTGTTTTATTTCGCAAGGGAACACTTGAAAAAAATCAGGCTGTATTTTTTTATCTTTCGTGATAAAATAATCACATATATAACAAAAGGAAGAAAAATGAAAAAAATTCGTGTTGCTATAAACGGTTTTGGCCGCATTGGTCGCTTGGTTTTACGTGCTGCATTGGAATCAGGACGCAAAGATATTGAATTTGTTGCGGTTAACGATTTAATGCCAATCGAACAAAACGCATTTTTATTACAATATGATTCGGTTCATGGGAAATTGGGAATGGATGTCAAAGTCGATGGAGATTACATTCTTGTTGGCGGGCACAAAATCAAAAGTTTATCCGAACGCGACCCAAGTAAATTACCATGGAAACAATTAAAAATTGATGTTGTAATGGAATGCACAGGCATATTTACTGCGGCAGACAAAGCACGCGTTCATCTTGATTGCGGTGCAAAACGCGTATTGGTTTCTGCACCATCTGTTGGGGCAGATAAAACAATTGTATTTGGCGTTAATGAAAACAAAATAACCAAGAAAGATTTGATTATTTCAAATGCATCTTGCACAACAAATTGTTTGGCACCAGTATTAAATGTATTGGATAAAAAATTTGGAATCATAAACGGATGGATGACAACAGTCCATGCATATACTGGCGATCAACAATTATTAGACAAAAACCACAAAGATTTCCGTCGCGCACGTGCTGCGAATTTATCAATGATTCCGACATCTACTGGCGCGGCCAAAGCGATTGGGTTGGTATTACCAAAACTGGCTGGCAAAATGGACGGTATCGCAATTCGTGTTCCAACCCCAGATGTATCTGTTGTTGAATTGGCATTAAATGTTAACAAAGGCGCAACAATTGAAACTGTGAACAAGGCCATGTTTGCATCACAATCTGAAATATTGGGATATAACGACAAACCATTGGTGTCGATAGATTTCACGCACGACAAACACAGTTCCATTTTTGATTCAACACAAACACGCGTTATTGATGACCATTTGATTCATATCACCGCATGGTATGATAACGAATGGGGATTTTCAAATCGTATGTGTGATACCGCCGTCGCAATTGGAAAAACATTATAATAAAAAACACCGCGAACGCGGTGTTTTTTGTTTAACCGAAAGCAACATATTATTAGAACAATTTAAATTTATAATTTGTTCCAGCTCTGATAGTGAACTGTGTTTTATCGCCTTGGGCTATACCTGCACCGGCATTAACTGACCATCTGTCTGACAATCCCATTGCTGCACCGAAAGCCATTGCAGATTGGCTGTTATAATAACCATAACCAGCACCTACAGATACTTCGCCTTTGCCAACATTAGCAACATTCACAGCAGACAAAGCAGTTGCAGCGGCAACACCACCGGAAACATTCTTTTCCAATTCGTTCACTTTGCTGTCAGTATAAGCGTTTGCCTTGCTTAAAGTAAGAGCATCGCCAGCAGCCATTTCACCACGTATAGCAGCTTCTTGTGCTGTTGCACGAGCAACTTCATTATCAATATTAGCTTGCAATGCTGTATCGGCAGCTGCACGAGTG
>CALYRP010000043.1 GCA_945483255.1 uncultured Pseudomonadota bacterium | reverse complement strand
AAAGTAAAAACAATCAACTTTGAACAGGCTATGAACGTATATAATTTAGAAACTGATAATACCCCATATTCTACACAACATGGGGTAAAAGGTGCTGAATTTAATAATGTACTTGTAGTTTTAGATAACGGGAAGTGGTTTAAATATAATTTTAATAAACTTTTTTCTCCTGAACCGGCTTTATTAACATTAAAGCTTTTCTATGTGTGTATATCAAGAGCAAAGAATAACTTAGCTGTATTTATGCAAAAACCCGACAAACAGGTTTTATTAAAGGCTATAGAATGGTTCGGAGAAGAAAATGTTAAAAAAGTTTAATGATTTTTTAAACGAGTTCGGGTGAAAATGATGTTTTTAAGATTAAATGTAATTTTTTAGGTTAATGTGGAAATCAGGTATAAAACTATTACTCATAATTATTGCAGAGCAACGATTGCTGGACTAAGATATAAACCAATACACAAGTGGGGCGGTTATGTTCAAAATATCAAAATCTGATTATGTATTGGGGGTTAAGTGCCCAAATGCAATATGGTTTAAGAAACTGCGCAAGGATTTACAGCCAGAATTCAACACTGCGTTATTAGAGCAGGGCAATGCCGTTGGCGCATTGGCTCGTTCCAAATACCCAGATGGCGTTCATATAACCGAGTTGCCTTGGGAACGTTCCGCGGTTCTTAATACCCAGCGCGCCATAGATAACAATGCTCCATACATATACGAAGCAACAATGGCGACAAGCACAGGTGAATATTGCGCCGTAGATATATTAAAGAACAATAAAGACGGTACCTGGGATATCATAGAGGTAAAATCAACCACCAAACCCCACGATTATCACTATATAGACATATCGTTTCAAAAGTATGTATTCAGCAAGTGTGGTCTGCAAATTCGTGATTGTTGGATTTTGACTTTGAATCCTGAATATGTGCGTCATGGCGAATTAGATGTACAAGAACTGTTTATCGCCCACGACGCATCAGCAGAAATGCAATCTATGGAAACGGTCGCATCAGAAGTTGAACGTATAAGAAACATCTTAAACGGGCCGGAATTAGGTATTGCTATATCCAAGGCCAAGTGCAATAAGTTTTACGAGTGCAGTTATAAAAATCATTGTTGGCGTAATGTTCCGCCTTATTCTGTGTTTGATACCTTCAAAGGGGCTTTGGCAGATGAAATATATGCAGAATACGGGCCAGATTTGGCAAATGTTCCCGCTGACCAGTATGCCCGACAAATGCACAGCGGGGATATAGAGGCCTTTTTAAGCAACCAAGAAATCCGCGATCCAGATATCTTGCGTCAATTTACAGACCAGTTGCGCTGGCCTTTGTATTACTTGGATTACGAGTCAATTCAACCGGCGGTGCCGATGTTTGATAATTCCAGACCGTATCAGCAGATTTGCTTTCAGTTTTCTTTGCATGTGCAACGCACACCAGGCGGTGTGTTAGAACACTATGAGTACCTGCATAATACCCCAGGAACGGACCCTAGGCCAGGTTTAATACAGAAACTGATAGAAACAATTGGCGATGCGGGTTCTGTTATTGTGTATAACCAGGGCTTTGAACAAGGGCGCAATACAGAAATGGCACGTGATTTTCCAGAATATGCAACACAATTAAATGCGATAAATGAACGTATGTTGGATTTGCTGATGCCTTTCCGATATCGTGGGCTATACCGTCCATGTCAAAACGGCAGTGCGTCAATTAAACAGACTTTGCCGGCATTTGTTCCAGAAATGTCATACGAAAATATGGGGATACATAACGGGACCGAGGCCAGCGAACAATTTATGGCCTTTATGCAAGGTAAACAAACGCCAGAACAGACAGCAACAATGATGCAAAACTTGCACGATTATTGCGGTCAGGATACTTTGGCAATGGTTAAATTGCTGGAAGTAGTGCAAGGGGCTTTAAATAAATAGATTACATAATGCGACCTAAATTGTCGTGTGTGTAGATTAGTCTTGCTCACAAGAATACAAAAGGTGGGCAATATGGATGAAATGAACAAGCAAATAGAGCAATTCACAGAAGAATTAGCAAAGCATAACATAAAAGCCAAAGAAATTACTCATATAACAGGTCCCCAGGTTATAACTTATCGTTTTGAGCTAACAGATGGTTATACACCCGAACAATTCTCAAAAGATATAGAAACGATAGAGCCTAAAGCGCGAATTGTACCGATTGAGAATACTAATTATATTGATGTTGAAGTTCCAAGTATTTATCGTCAAATGGTATGGTTGAAAGATTTGCTAAAATCTCCGGAGTTTAAAAAATCACCATATAAAAGCCCAGTTGTTCTTGGGGTGGATACAGCGGGAAAACCTGTTTGTTATGATTTTGACAAAATGCCAGGCTTATTGATATCTGGCCGTGCAGGTTGTGGTAAAACACAGTTGATGTATTCAATCGCACTATCCTTGATGGAAAAGCACAAGCACGAAGAATGCAAGTTTATGATATTTGATACCAAAGGCTCTGATTTCTATGATTTTGATTGGAGTTCGCATATCCTAGTTCCTGTTAAAACAAGTGCAGAACGTATAACAGGCTTACGTGGAATTGAGCGAGACGTCCTAGAACGTCACCAATTATTGATAGAAAACAAGCAGGAAGAATTAAAAGACTATCGTCGGTTGGTTGTGGTTATTGATGAATACAGCGAGTTGCTAAAAGTGCACGGAAAAGAATTTGAAAACTTTATAACCAGAATTCTATCAAAAGCACAGGGAACAAAAGTTCATATCATTATGGGAACACGTTTATCTGCCAAAGAAAAGGTGATTGATACTTTCAAAGAAGCGTTCCCGTGTAAGGCTTATTTCAATATGGAACCTGAACAAGCGCCCCTGATAGAATGTGGTGATATGTTGTTTATAGATAGGGATAAGCAACCCGTACGTATACATACGCCATTTATATTTGAAACGGATTTGAAAGCTTTCTTTCTAAAGAAGGGAGCGAAATCCGCAACAAAGAAATTATTAGAAATGGCGTTTCATTGTGAAACACCGTTACATGTTATAAAAGATTTAATAGACAATGGTGCCGATGTAAACGCAAAATTGGAGTGGGGAGAACCATTATTACATTGGTTTAGAGAGCCACATATTATTCAGGCTTTGATAGATGCTGGGGCAGAGGTAAACGCTCGTGATGATCATAAAGCAACGGCATTGATGAAAAATTCATATATAGAATGCATCAAAGTATTATTAAAAAATGGGGCAAATATAAACGCTGTTAATGATATGGGCTATGATGCATTGTGGTATCATTCACATGAACCAGAAATACTGATGCTGTTATTAGAACATGGTGCAAAATTATCAAAGGAATCGTATTTATATAAGCTTGTAACGAATGAAAAATTGGTTAAAAAGATAAAAGAAGTTGCGCAATAGGTTAAAGTAATTGACCTTGGTAATTTATATGAGGTAGAGTGATATAAAAAGGGAAGGCGATGCGTGATAATTATAACCGACTATACGAGTTGTATGATTTCGTAAATATGCTGCATAGTGCCAAGTTGGTAGGCGTGTCTTTTGAAGATATTATGGGAAAGTTTTCTTGGACACGTAAAACAACAGAACGTATGTTAAATGTTGTTGAAACAATATTTGGCTCATCTCTTCATCGTGAGTATATGGACGACGGCAGTCGCAGAAAATTATATCGCTTAGTACTGCCTGATTTTTCAAAATTACCACCAGATTTCATTGGTCAGTCAGATATAGTATCATTAAATACGGCCGCGAAACTTATCAAAAATAATAAAGATGTTTCACAAAACTTGAAATCTATTACGGCTAAACTTGAAAATATAAATGCGCACGCAGCTAGTAATGCTGCTGATTTAACTACTGTAAGTGGGGCAGTGGCGGTATCAGGACCATACTTGACAGTTGATAAAGAAATATTATCAGAATTGCAAAGGGCTATTCAAGAGTGTCATCAAGTTGAAATAGAATATAACGGCAAAAAGACAATAACTTGCCCATTGGGATTTTTGTATGGAATTCGTAATAATTACTTGGTTGCCGCAAATCAAAAATATATCAGCAATCCGATAAAATATATTTTATCAGATATAAAGTCAGTAAAAATTACAGACAAGAGTTTTGATGCAAGTTGCTTTGATATAAATAAATATGCTGCGCGCTCTTTTGGTGTTTATACAGATACCAAGGACGGGTACGAGGTTGAATGGTTGGTAAAAAAAGAAGCCGCAACTGACGCAAAAAAATACATGTTTCACCCCAGTCAAAAAATAACAGAAAATCCAGATGGAACCTTAACAGTTCGCTTTCATACAGATGGATTACGTGAAATGGCGTGGCATTTGTTTACATGGGGAGGAACTATAAAACCAATCAAGCCAGCAGAGTTAATAGCAGAATATAAGAATTGCATTCGTCTGGCATCAGAGTCTTTGGAATAAAAGCTAACATAATAAAACGGACGATTATTATCGTCCGTTATTATTTTATATATTTACATCTGCGACCATATTTGTCGTGTTTGTGTCAGAGTATTATAGACAAGAAAATACAAAGGGGGAATAAATGCCACTGACCAAAGAACAACAAATCATCGCAGATTTTTATGAAACAGCAGGCGCTGCAATAAAGGAGCATTTGATAGATGTCATAGATGGACCAATGGCGCATAACTTTATCTTACAGCCCACGCCCGGGGCAAACATAAGAACAATTATCAACTCGATATATAGAAATAAGTATATGTTTTCATATGGGAAACGGCAAATAATTGTGCAGATCCCAAAAGAAACAAGGCAAATGATATTTTTGGAAAATCTGTTAAAATCAAAGGAATTCAAAAATACAGATGCGACCCTGCCAATTATTCTGGGTACGGATACCAATGATAAAAGATTTAAGGAAAATACCGCATATTCTTGTGGCGGGGCAGACAGGCAGTGGTAAATCAGTATTTTTGAATTGTATGCTAAAATCATTGAAGGCTCCGTTACCAGATTCAGAATGTAAATTCATAATCATAGACCCCAAGGGTACAGATTATGACATGTGGGAATCTGATAAACATTTGATGTGCCCGATTGTTAAATTGGACGCAAAGATGGCGGTTCATAAATTGCACGAAGTATCAGAACTTATAAAAGAAAGACAGCAAAAACTCCAAGACAGGAAAGTTAAAAATATTGAAGAATATAAGAAAAAAACAAATAACTGCGATATGCCTTATGTTGTCGTTGTAATAGACGAGTTTGCAGATTTAATGACCGTTGCCCGCAAAGAAGTTGAAGGGCTTGTCCAGTATATCACCCAGACATCACGTGCTGTTGGTGTTCATTTGATAATAGGAACACAGCATTATGACGGCAAAACATTGCCGGGGGCAATAAAGGCGAACTTGCCAACAAGAATCGCGTTTTATGCACGTACATCTGTGGAATCAAGACAAATACTGGGCGAACGTGGCGCAGAAAACTTACTGCCTTGTGCGGATATGTTGTTCAGTGATGCAGGACGTGCACCAATTCGCATTCATACGCCATATATAGATTGAGGAAAAAACAGGTTTAGTAATTTTGACGGGTGGTTCGACTGAGATTCCAATAGTGGCTGAGATAGCAACAAAATTCTTTCCAAATGCAGAAATTTCTGCTGGGGATAAATTGTCTAGTGTTGAGATTGGGCTTGCATATGATGCTAGACGTATGTTTTTATAATTTGACAATTATAGTATAACCATATTCATATAGAATATACGTCAGACTATTAAATCTTCTAGCAAAGCTTCTGCTTCATCAAGTTTAATCGCACATTTTTTGTCTTTTATATACCCATTTGCTAGGCATTTTTTCAGCTTTTCGCCAGTTAAGACGATATATCTAGTTTCTGCTACTAGATATACGAAATAATTATCTTTATATTTAGGGTCATTTGCTTTGGCTTATTCGTTTGCAGTGATGATAAAGTTCCATTCTCCATCAGATGTTGTTGTAACACTTTTTACTTCAACATATTTAGTAATATTGTTGTCGTTATAGAATATGTCGTAACCAGCAGCATCACCGCCTTTAGAGGAAGCTAAATTACTTTGTGCGTCAAATTTTTTTGCATTTGATGAAATCCATTCTACATTGTTTTTGCTGTATTGTTTACATAATATTTCATAAATGCGTTTTTCTGCGTTTGCGCCATTTTCTATTTTGATATCTTCGATACGTGGATTATAGCTGCCTCCATTATTTCGTGTGTGTCTATGTGTATGCGTAGTGCCGTTTTTTAGACTTGCTACTGTTACTTGTGTGTCAGAAACCAAGACTAACGGAGTAGTTAGAACAGTATTGTTCTTTTGCTGTTGTTGCTGTATATGTATAGCTTTTTGGACGCACTGTTGTTTTAGTGTATCAAAGTGTCCAAACAACAATAGGCTTTGGTTTTTCATGTTTGTTAATGTTTCATCAATAATACTGCGGTCCAAATCGTCTGCGATACGATAAAACTCTTCTTTCTTAGAATTGGTTAAGTCGCTAATATTTATGCTAGTTTTTATCGTTGAATTTAATTCGTTCATAAAATCGTCTGATAAATTAAAGTATTTTTTTATCCAGTCTGTCACATCAAAATAAATTGAATTTGCAATTTCATCATCTGCAATATCTTCAATGTTTATGAAAGGCGAAATAACGTCTTTATAAAATCCAGATTGAGTATTTATATCAGCTGTAATATACTCATTATATTTCAAAGCGGAAAATTGATTTTTAATACTGTTAGCGTATTGGGTTAACAAACGTCGATTATATGGACGTAAATTGACTTGTATATTTGTGTCATTAAATTCATCGATATCTACCCCAATCTTTATTAAAACATCTTTAATGTGAGGGGCATTGTCGATGCTGTCAAAAGTATCAAAATTAATACGGTTGATAAATTCAGTACAATCAAAATCATTCTTATTTACTTCGCCTAAGCGTTTAATAAACAGCTGTCTGTTATCAATCAAGTCATTCAATTTTTCAATGCTATATCCTTCTCGTAGCAACAAGCTGGCTCGTTCCGTATCGTCTGTGCTCCACAAATTAAAAATCAGACTAGGGCTGATATTTGACGCTGCTTCTCGTGAAATTATATCAGTAAGCGCTTCTGCAATATATTTTTTGTCGGAGGTTGTTTGACGGTTTAAATAAATCAAATATTTATGAGCATCTTTACAAGCGGCAACTGTATAATTCTTAACAGACAAAAGTTCATTTGTTTGTATTTCATGTGCTTTCTGTGCAATTTGAATGGAAATATTATTTGCCACCTTATGCAAATTGCTTGTCCCAAAGCATAATAAGTATTTTTTAAAGATATTCAAATTTTT
>CALYRP010000042.1 GCA_945483255.1 uncultured Pseudomonadota bacterium | reverse complement strand
TACCGTTGCCGGTATACCACATTTCCAATGTGGCGCACTAGACCAACTATGCGACATCTCCGAATTGTGTAAGTTTTTATTCTTCGTCTTCTGATGCGTCTGGTGTATCGTCTTCGACAACAGGTTCTTGTGCATCGGTTTCGTCTGCCAAAGCATTTTCCAATTCCGCATCAATTTCACGCAATGATGGATCTTCGCTGGTGATTTCCAATGATACATCTTCATCACCAATCGCAGCGGGCGTTTCTTTGTAGGATTCAACGAATTCATGACGGACATCTGCGACATTCAATTTGCCACTGGCAATTTCGCGCAATGCGACAACAGTTAATTTATCGTTGTTTTTTTCAACAACCGCTTCGGCCCCACCGTTCAAATCGCGAACGCGTTGCGAAGCCAGCATTCCAAGTTCATAGCGGCTTTCTACAAAAGGTAAAGTGTCAGAATTTGTTACACGTGCCATAATTAAATCCTTTGTTGAAATCATTTTTGTCAGCGTTTATAATGCCTTATGAAGTGTTAAAAATCAAGAAAAAAATGAATATAAAAACATTATCTTTTGGTTGTCGTCTGAATGCGGTCGAATGTGAGAAAATATCCGGTATTTTGCGGACTGTTGTCGATACCGCAATTTTAGTCAATACTTGTTCTGTAACCGCAGAAGCCGAACGTCAATGTGGCCAGACCGTTCGGCGCCTTTCACGTGAAAATCCAAATGTTGTTATTTTTGTAACGGGTTGTGGCGCAACGCGTAATCCAAAGCTTTTTGAATCAATAGCTAATGTTTTTGTTATTGATAACGCAGATAAAATGAATTTGGATGTTTATAAAAACGCATTAAAAACCGCAAATATTGATATTTCTGGGTTAAAAATAGATTCATTTTATGGCGAAGAAAATCATTTATCAAAGAAATTTATTCAGGTTCAAAATGGATGTAATCACGATTGTACATATTGTGTAACGCGTCTTTTGCGTGGTCCGAATGTGTCTTTCCCGTATGATGAAATATTGTCTGATGTCCGTTCGGCAATTTCGAATGGTTTTTATGAAATAGTTTTAACCGGTGTTGATACGGCATCTTATATCCGTCGTGATGGCGATAAATTGGTGTTGCTGTCTGATATATGTGCGCAGATTTTGCGTGATGTTCCTGAAATGCGGCATTTGCGCCTTTCGTCCATAGATCCTGCATCGCCAGAGGTTCCAAAAATAATAGAATTAATGAAATCAGATTCTCGTTTTATGCCACACTTGCATTTGTCGATGCAGTCTGGGTCTAATACGATATTAAAATCAATGCGTCGTCGTCATGATGCAGATAAATTGCGCGAATTGGTAAAATTATCAGACGGCAAAGTTTCGTTCAGTGCGGATATAATCTGTGGTTTTCCGGGCGAAAGCGAAGAATTATTTAATGAAACGGCAGATTTGATTCGCGAAATGGGGTTGATAAATGTACATGCATTTCCGTATTCGCCGCGGCCTGGCACTGTCGCGGCAACTATGCCGAACCAGGTTAATCGCAGTATCTCCAAAAAGCGTGTGAAAATTATATATGATATCGTTGCGCAAAATCGTGCAGAATTTATGAAAAAGCAAATTGGAAAGACCGTGTCTGTCTTGGTCGAAGATAATAATATCGCGCGTACCCCAGATGATATAAATGTAAAAATATCTGGCGAACCAATACCAAACCGCACAATTTGTGATGTTAAAATAACCGGTGTTAAAAACGATTGTTTTGTTGGATTACGCGTTTAATCCGGCAACATATCCGCTGGAAAAAGCCCATTGAATATTATACCCGCCCAAATCACCGGTTATATCCATAACTTCGCCAGCAAAATAAAGGTGTTCACACAATTGCGATTCCATTGTTTTTGATGAAATTTTATCGGTTGATATACCGCCCGCGGTTACTTCGGCACTTTGCAGTCCAATCGCATGCACATCATTTATTTCAAAATGATTTATTTTGTCTGCAAGTATTTTTAATTCATTGTCACGAATATCGGCAATATTGCGCGCGTCATCACATAAAAAACGTGCCAGATTTTTGGGTAAATATTCGGATAATATGCCGGGAACAGACTTTTTACCGTTGGTTGTTTTATTGCTTTTTAACAATTTAAACATGTCTGTATTTGGCGCAAAGTTTATGATTATGTTTTGTTCGCTAAATAATGTCGCACGATATGCCGCCGGTCCGCCAATTCCAAAATGTGTAAACAATAAATCGTCATTTATTATATTTTTACCAATTTTAATCTGTACGGGCAGTGAAATTCCGGATAAATCAGCGTTGAATGCGCCGGTTTTTATTGCACAAAGGGCGGGGCGAACGGGTTCGATTTTATGACCAAATTTTTTGGCTGTTATATGCCCAATGTTTGATACGCCAAGATGCGAATATGATAACCCACCCGTTGCAACAATAACAGAATGCGATTGAAATATACCATTATCTGTTTTTATTGTGAAAATATTACCGGGTTTTTCGATATCAATTATGTTCGTATTATATTTAATTTCTGTGTTTCCAATATCGTCCAACAATGCTTTAACAATATCGTCTGCGCTGTTTTTACAAAAATATCGCCCCGGTTCTTTTTCGTAAAATTTAATATTGTGCGATTTAACCCAATTCAAAGTATCAACAGGTTTGTATTGGGCAAGCGCAGACATTACAAATCGCGAATTTTTTCCAAAATAATGTGTGTAATCAGCATGTGTATTAGTAAAATTACATTTGCCGCCACCTGAAATTGCGACCTTGCGCGCCGGGGCATTGCCCATATCGATAATCAATACAGATTTTTTGCGCGATTTTAAAGCCACCGCCGCCATCAGACCAGATGCCCCCGCGCCTAAAATAATAACATCATATATTTTCATAATACAATTTTACCGCAAGACAACAAAAAGGCAAATAAAAAACCGTCATGATGACGGTCTTTTAAACTGTGGTGGGCTAAGTAGGACTCGAACCCACGACCAAAGCGTTATGAGCGCTCCGCTCTAACCAACTGAGCTATTAGCCCACAGCGAAACCTATTATATATTTTTTATTCAATCTTGCAAGATAAAAATTAACACATCTTGCTTTTTATGTCCATTTGTGCGAATATTCCGATTATGATTGAAATGGTTCCAATTTTAAATAAAAACCAAATGGATGCGTTTAACACGATTGAACGTACACATTCCAATGTTTTGATATTGGGACAGGCCGGAACCGGTAAATCTACATTTGTTCAATATCTTAAATCTGCATCGGCAAAACGAATTATTTGTGCGTGTCCGACGGCGGTATCGGCGTTAAATATTGGCGGACAAACGATACATTCGCTTTTTCAAATACAGCCGCGCGATTTTATTATGCCTGAATTATTAAAATTAAAGGCAAAGCCCAGAAATATTTTAAATGCAACGGATGTTTTAGTGATTGATGAAATATCAATGGTTGCACCTGATTTGTTGGATGCAATTGATATTTTGGCACGCGCCGCACGTCATAATAATGAACCTTTTGGTGGCATCCAAATTGTTGCGATTGGCGATATGTTTCAATTGCCGCCGGTTATAACGCGTGATGCGGAACAATATTATGTTGATGCATACGAATATAAAAACGCATACTTTTTTGATTCCAATGTTTACAAGCGTGCTGATTTTATAAAATACGATTTTAATATGGTTTATCGGCAAAGTGATGACGATTTACTGAAAAATTTGATGCGTTTGCGTGATAATGATGTATCGTCGCTTTCGTTTTTTAATAATTGTAAAATACTGGACGAAAATGTTCGCAAAAATGCGGTTATAATAACACCGTTTCGTGCGGTTGCTGAACGTATAAATGCTGAAAAATTAAATCAAATTAATGCGCCGATTGTTAAATATACCGGTGTAATAGATGGGAACTTTAATGCAAATGATGTGCCAGCGCCAATGGAATTAGAATTAAAAGTTGGCGCATTGGTTGTTTTTGTGAAGAACGGCGATAAATGGCACAATGGTTCGATTGGTCGTGTCGAAGTTCTTAATGCACGCGAAATCATTGTTCAAATATTGGATGATGATAATCAAAATCTTGTCGTTGTTAAACCTGAAAAATGGCAAAAGATAGAATATAGTCGCGATGAAAACGACAGAATTGTTGAAAACGAAATTGGATCATATAAGCAATTCCCGTTAATGTTGGGATACGCAATGACGATACATAAATCACAAGGCAAAACATTATCCAAGGTTATAATTGATATTTCACGTGGTGCATTTGCACATGGTCAAACATATGTTGCGTTATCACGAACAAGATCTGCAAATGATATGCATATTGTAAAACCATTAACACAAAAAGATATTATTTTTGATAAACGAATTTTGGATTTTATAAACGAATAAATTATATGTCTTTGGACATTAATATAGCATCCACACCATCATAGTATTTAGGGCGTAATCCAACCCGATTAAAGCCACAATTTTCGTATAAATTAATCCCTGGAATATTGTTTGAAGCAACTTCTAAAAATATTTTTTTAACCCCTTGATTTTTAATTGTTTTTTCAATTATTCCAATCATCGCAGATGCAATTCCATTGCGTCGCATTTCGGGGTTAACACCAATTGTTATTATTTCGGCTTCGTCAACCACAATTCGATACACGATAAAGCCATTTTGCGACATAATTATTTCGCATCCAGATTGTTTTAAATCACGAAAATCGTCTGCCGACCATGGACGATTTGGAAAACATTTTTTATGAAGATTTGATAATTCATCAAACATGTTTTTAACGCTGACGAGAATTGTTGTTTGGCATACCGTTTTTTGCAACAAAACTATCAAACATTTTTTGATACATTCTTGATACAAATGGTCTGTCAAAGAAAGATAATTGACATGGTGGTAAAGAATACTCATCGCTGCCTTTAAGGTTGTAAGTTATACCAAAATAAGTATTACCCCAATAATCCCTGTGCATTTCTATTGAAACAGAACCTTTGTTTTTAATTTTTACACTATGCATTCCAGTAGAATTGCCAATGTCATAACGATAGGCATATTCAACTTTATCTTTATTTTTGTTAATGTAGTGTGAAATCGCGATTTTTTGAAAGATATTCATATTATATGCTTTTATTTTTCAGCATAACTTCGACGCAAATACATTGGAATTACTGGTTCAATTTTGTTGTTTTTTATTTTGTTTTCAACAATGTCTTTTGCGTAAATTAAATTATATGGTTTATGGCCAACTGTTGATGGGCATTTCATTTGTTCTGTTTCGACTTCATCAATTGTCATTGTGCATGGTTCGTGTATTTTGGATGCAACAAAGAAATCGCCACGCCCGGAATCAATCGCAACAAATGCATCCGGTGTTTCATATAAATATAATTCAAAAAGATTTACACCAACGACCGGTATGTTTAACCCGATTGATAAACCCTTGGCATATGCAATTCCCATGCGGATTCCAGTAAAAGAACCGGGCCCCACAACAACACCAACCGCGGTCAAATCAGACATTTGAACGTTATTTTGTTTCATAAATGTATCAACAGCCACGGGCAGGGCAATTGCCTGTTTTACTGCATCAAAATGAGCAATTTTATCGTCCAATAATAAATCGATTCCGTTTGATGAAGTATTTATAACCAATATCATTTTTGTACCCCTTATGCGCGTGCGCTGAACCCGATTTTGTTTGTCATATTTGCATTATGGTGAACGGATAATAATTCGTCGATTTTGTCGATTGTAAATTCTGTTTTTACATCCATACCGTCATTTTGCAAAAGACTACGACGAAGCAGGGACGATATTTCACGTTGTAATTCACGAACACCTTGTTCAGAAGTGAAATTGCGAATAATATGCGCAATAGCTTCATCTGAAATTACAATATTATTAACATCCCATCCGGTATCTTCGGCGGCGCGTTTCAATAAATGTTCGCGTGCGATTTTAATCTTTTCATCTTCGCTGTATCCTGGAATTTCAATAATTTCCATACGGTCTTTTAATGCAGACGACATATTCAATGAATTAGAAGTTGCAATAAATAAAACATTTGATAAATCAAAATCAACTTCCAAGTAATGATCGCGGAAAGCTTTGTTTTGTTCTGGATCTAATATTTCCAACAACGCAGATTCGGGATCGCCACGCCAATCACGTCCCATTTTATCTATTTCGTCCAAAACGATAACAGGGTTATTAGATTTGCATCTTTTTAATGCATCCATAATGCGTCCGCATTGTGCGCCGATATATGTTTTGCGATGACCACGAAAATGCGCTTCGTCAGATATGCCACCCAATGATATGCGACAATATTTACGTGATAAAGCGTTTGCGATTGATTTGCAAAGTGATGTTTTGCCAACACCCGGTGCGCCAACAAAACATAAAATGCTGCCGCGGTTTTTACCGGTTTTTTTCATAACGGCAATATGTTCCAAAATGCGTTCTTTGACCCCAGTCATTCCAGAATGTTCGCTGTCTAATACTTTGCGGGCAGTCTTTAAATCAATTGGGGCGTTGTCTGTTTTGTCCCATGGCATTGATAATAATTCATCAAGATAAGTTTTTAATAATCCGCCTTCTTGGGACATAGGTGACATTGCGCGCATGCGTTTGAATTCAGACATTGCTTTTTCTTTTGCTTCCGCTGACATTGCAGATTTTTCAATTCTTTTGCGCATAGATGCGGTGTCCATTTCTTCGTCATCTTCACCCATTTCTTTTTGTATGGCGCGCATTTTTTCTTGTAATATCGCCTGTCTTTGACCGTTTTCCATCTGGGATTGCACGCGGCGATTGATTGTGGCTTCGATTTTATCTGTTTCAATTAACAACATAACCTGTTCCAGTAATGCCACCAATTTTTCACGCCATGTTTTCATTCTTAAAACTTCGACAGCGATTTCTGTATCGATATCGGCCATTTGTACCACAGAATCAATAAATGCGGGCATTGGATAGTTTTGAATAATTGCCTGTAATTTTTCCATTTTAAATTTGTGGCGCACAGACAATGTTTGCATTGCATCACAAACTTTGTCTCGCAATGCAATTGTTTGTTCAAACGCGGAATCGTCCAGTATTTCAAGCGGTGTTATATTCGCACTGAAAATACCGTTTGTTATTTCAATATCAGACAAATCTACAACATTTGTAGTGCGAACAATTGCATGAATTGCGCCGTCTGGCATGTGTAAAACCTGGGCAATTTCACCGATGGTTCCGGTTGTGAAAATATCATCCACGGTTGACGGATAAGGCCAACTGTGTTGTGGACATAAAATAATTCTTTGATGATTATTTGTCGCGGCTTCTATACACGCCACAGACAACGGATTATCAACATACACCGGCACCGTCAGGCCCGGATGTACAACCAAATCACGAACAGGTAAAATATAT